>JAFGTJ010000468.1 GCA_016934195.1 Anaerolineae bacterium
CCGCGACTGCCGCGACTACCGGTTCCGGCGCTGGTTCGACCACTGCCGCGACAGTTTCCGCGACCGCTTCCGGTTCGGCGGCGTGATCTTCTGCGTGATCTTCTGCGTGATCGGCGGCGTGATGGCCGGTGTAGTGCGGCGTGGTGAGGTCGTCAAACTGGGTCCAGGGCCGCAGCAGGATCAGCCACGCGCCCGCGCCGATGACGAGCAGGGCCAGCCCAATCAGGATCAGGCTGGTGGTGATGTTGGAGTCGTCAATGGTGCCCAGGCCATTAAGCACGAATCCAACAATGATCAGGGTGATTCCTGCTCCGATGAGATACGCTAACCATTGTTCTTGTTGTGATAATTTATCGCGCGCAGACATGGTAAACCTTCCCTTCGGTGTTAAAAGACGATTATTAAGGTGCTATTGTGCCACAGGTGGGCACGAAATGACAAAACGTGCAAGATATGTTATACGGGTATTTGGACAACGTGCGAAAGGAGTTTGATTCATGACAAGGACACTGACCGGGCGCGTAACACGGGCGCTGATCGCGCCACACAAGGGATCGATCCGTTCGGAACGCCGGGACGCGGTCCAGGTGACGCTGGCCGGATTTGACGGTGATCGTCACGCGGGCCTGACGACGCTGGCGGGGGGACGCATGACGCACTACCCACGCGGAGTCGAGGTGCGCAACAGCCGCCAGGTATCGATCCTGTCGGTGGAGGAACTGGCCGAAGTCGCCGCCGCGATGAACATCCCGGTCGTGGAGCCGGAATGGTTGGGCGCGAATCTGCTGCTGGAAGGCATTCCGGCGCTGACGCTGCTGCCACCCATGACGCGCCTGTTTTTTGACCAGGACGCCACGTTGGTCCTGATGGGCGAGAATCTGCCATGTACTACCGCCGGGGATGAAATCCAGGTGGCGTATCCTGACGTGCCGGGACTGGCGAGCCGGTTTCCCCAGGCGGGACTGCATAAGCGCGGGGTGGTGGCGTGGGTGGAACGCGCGGGCGTGATCGCGTCAGGGGACGGGGTGCGCGTCGAAATGCCGGACCAGCCGCCGTATCCGGGCGGGTAACCGCCGGATATCGAGTCCGAAAGGGTTTTTTATGTTTCCTTCCTTGTTTACCAGCGCGCGGCTGCGGTTGGCGGCCCCGCGACCTGACGACGCGGACATCCTGGCCCAGTGGACGCAGGATGCCGACTACCTGCGCCTGCTGGATGACGATCCCATTGCGCCGCAGTCTCCGGCCAGTTTCGGCAACCTGGGCGCGAACTCCGATGCGAACAGCGCCTATTTTCATGTGCGCACCCTGGACACGGACCGGCTGATCGGGTTTGTGGTCCTGTTTAACATCAAGTGGCGCAACCAGACCGGCGAAATGGCGATTGGCATCGGTGATGCGGCACAGCGCGGCCAGGGCTACGGGCGCGAGGCGCTGGACCTGTTACTGGGGTATGCGTTCCATGAACTGGGACTGTACCGCGTCGGCCTGACCGTGCTAGACTACAATATCGCTGCGATCCGCGTTTACGAGCGGGTAGGGTTCGTGCGCGAAGGCGTGCAGCGGGGGGCAGTCTGGCGGGCGGGCGCACGGCACGATCTGATCGCTTACGGCATCCTGCGCGACGAGTGGCTGGCACGGCAGACCCCATGAAAATACCGCGTCAGATAAGCGTCAAGTTAGGTTGAGCGCTGTGTGCTATGCTTCACCTTTCCTGTTTTGTAAAATCATGCACAAAATGCACAAATAGGAGCTGCGATGGCAATCCTGGAGTCCGACCCGGCCTTCAAGACGGGCAAAGAGAAAACCACTGCGGCACGGTGGGCGCTGCCGGTGCTGCTGGTGATCATAACGGCGCTGGCAGTCGCAATGGTTGTGTTGTCGCACACTACCGATCTGAAAGACAGCCTGATCACGTTTGTGATCGTGGGATTTTTGGCCCAGACCATTGATGGAGCGTTGGGGATGGCTTACGGGGTCAGTTCGACCACGTTTTTACTCAGCACCGGGGTTTCTCCGGCGGCGGCCAGCGCCAGCGTCCACACGGCGGAAGTCTTCACGACGCTGGTATCGGGCCTGTCGCATCTCAAGTTGGGCAACGTGGACCGAGCGCTGTTCAAACGGCTGGTGATTCCCGGCGTTCTGGGCGGGGTGACGGGAGCCTATGTGCTGACCTCGCTGCCCGGTGACACGCTCAAGCCGCTGGTGTCGGTCTACCTGGGACTGATGGGCGTGCGTATTTTGTGGAAAGCGCTGCGCCACCTGCCGCTGCGGAGCGCGCTGCCTGCGTGGTTGTTCCCGTTGGGATTGGCCGGTGGCTTTTTTGACGCGATTGGCGGCGGCGGGTGGGGGCCGATTGTGACGACCACGCTGGTCGCCGAGGGCAACGAGCCGCGCACTACCATCGGATCGGTGAACATGGCGGAGTTCTTCGTCACGCTGGCCGAATCGATCACGTTTGTGCTGACGATCAAGCTGACCAGCTACCGCACGGTGATCCTGGGCCTGCTGATCGGCGGGGTGCTGGCCGCGCCGGTTGCGGCGGTGGTCTGCCGGTTGCTTCCGGCCCGCCGCCTGATGGTGATTGTCGGGCTGGTGATCATCGGCCTGAGCGTGCGCACGATTTTATTGATGGTGTAATCCGGCGACCTGCGACCGCTGGACAAAAAAATGAACCGCAGAGGGCGCAGAGAACGCTGAGATAAGAAATGGCAAGAGAAAAAATGAGAAACACTCTTTTTTCTTGTCTCCTCTCTGCACGGTAGGACTACAGAATAGCGTGATCGGTGGTTAGCCCCTCCCCAAACCCCTCCCCGCAAGCGGAGAGGGGCTTAACGGTGAGCCGA
>JAFGTJ010000088.1 GCA_016934195.1 Anaerolineae bacterium
CGCCGGTAAAGTGAATCCCATTATATAGAAATTCCCTGATTTACACCACGATTTGCCTTATACACATCCTTTCATAAATACCTAATGCCGAAAATGCCTCACGCCGGTAAATATCATTGCAACATTAGCCGCATTTGCTGCTGCGATTACATCCTGATCGCGGATCGATCCACCCGGCTGAACGACGCACGTAATCCCGGCCTCCGCCGCGACCTCGATGGCATCTGGGAACGGAAAGAAAGCGTCCGATGCCAGCGCCGCGCCCTGCGCACGTTCTCCGGCCTTCAATACCGCCAGCCGCGCCGCATCAACCCGGCTCGGCAATCCGCCGCCAATACCGACCGTTGCATCCGGCAGCGCCAACACAATCGCATTACTCTTAACATGCTGTACTGCCTTCCACCCAAAGCGCATCGCCTGAAGCTCGTCCGACGTGGGACGGCGCTCCGTCACGATATCCCACTGACTATCATCTGGATCGCCCAGGTCACGCTGCTGAATCAGGAATCCGGCACGCACGCTGCGCACCTCCAACTCACTCGTGTGATTGGCCGGAATGCGCAACAAGCGGCAATTCTTGCGCGTTTCGCCCAACATCTGCTGCGCGGCGGGCGTGAAATCCGGCGCAGCCAGCGCCTCGACAAACAAGGCACCCATCGCTTCGACCAATGCTTCGGTGACGGGCCGATTCACCGCGATCACGCCGCCAAACGCCGATACCGGGTCGGATGCCAGCGCTGGAGCGAATGCCGCCGCCGCCGTCTCTGCCGTTGCAATCCCGGTCGGAGTCAGGTGTTTGACAATCACAACCGTCGGTTTCTCGTAACTACCAACCGCGCGCCAGGCGGCGTCCACATCCAATAAGTTATTGTATGACAGCGCCTTGCCGCCCAACAATTCTCCGCCCAACGGAGTCGCGTCCGGCTGCACCGCGTACAAACCGGCAAGCTGGTGCGAGTTCTCGCCGTACCGCAGCGTTTGCACCCGCGTCAGACCCAACGAGATCACTTCTGGAAGTTCCCCGTCACGCGCCCCATCAAGTCCGAACTCACGCGCCAGATAAGCATGTATCGCCGTATCATAATCACGTGTTAACTGGAACGCCTTCGCCGCCAAGCGCCGCCGGGTTGCCTCGTCCAGATGTCCATCCTCGCGCAGCAAATTCAATACCAGCGGATAATCCGCCGGATCGACCAACACTGCCACCCGCGCGAAGTTCTTGGCCGCCGCCCGTACCAGCGTCACCCCGCCAATATCGATCTGCTCAATGGCATTCTCCAACGTGATTCCCACCTGCGCCACCGTCTGTTGAAACGGGTACAGGTTAGACACCACCATGTCTATCGGCGCGTAGCCCTGCCGCCGCAATGTTTCCATATCTTCTTCGGTGTCCCGCGCCAGGATTGCTCCATGAATCGCCGGGTGCAGCGTTTTGACCCGTCCGGCCAGCATTTCCGGCGTCTGCGTCACGCGCTCGACCGGCACCACTGGCAGTCCAGCCATTTCCAACGCGCGCGCCGTGCCACCGCTCGCCACCAGGTCCCATCCCATCTCATGCAGTCCCTGAGCCAGATCATTCAGGCCGGTTTTATCATAAACACTCAACATTGCGCGTGGCATGATTATCTCCCTCGAATTCACGTTAACTGGCAGTGCTTAACGTACTACTTCGCGTACTTGAACGGCCAATGCCTGCGCCCGTTCGGGCGCATCACCGACATAACTACCCACATCCAGCAGCGCCCGCACTTCTTTAGCAGGCACATACCGCATAATCTCCTCATCGGCGCTCAACATGTCCGGCAGCGGATTCGCGCCCCCTGCGCGCACCTGCTGCCAGGCGCGCATACTGTGCTCGCGCAGCCGTTCGTGCATCACCTGACGGTCTGCGCCCACCTTGCCTAGCGCCATTAACAATCGCTCGACGGCAGCAAACGTACCGTATAAGGCCACGTTACGCGCTACCGCTTCGCGGTCGATCTGTAAGTTCTCAAGCAGTCTCAGCGCGGCATGTACAATCTCGTCAACGGCCAAAAACGCCACCGGGAACACGGCCCGCCGGTTGGCTGAATCATCTAACGTGCGCTCCAACAGCGACAACGCCGCGTTATCCCATGCGACACGCGGCAGTCCGGCCACCCACCGCGCCAGGCTGCCGATCTTCTCTGCCTGGACCGGGTTACGTTTGAACGGCATCGCCGACGACCCAACCTGTTTTTCACGGAACGGTTCGGCCCATTCGCCAAACGGCGGTGACTGTAACAAGCGGATGTCAAACGTCATTTTGTGCAAGCTCGCCGCAACTCCGGCCAGCGCATTCAGTACCAACCAATCTTGCTTGCGCGGGTATATTTGGGTAGTCACTGGAAATGCTCCCAGATCAAGTTCTGCCATCACACGCGCTTCCAGCGCCGCCGGGGTCCAGGTCGTTTCGCGCAGCAGCTCTGCATACGACGCCATCGTCCCGACCGCGCCCTTAATCCCTTTTCCCCGGATCACGTCACGCACCCGGACCAGTTCGCCCCAATCAGCCAGCAAGTCCTGCATATACTGCGCCAGCCGATACCCGACCGTCACCGGTTCTGCCGGTTGGATGTGCGTAAATCCCATGCAGACCGTATCCGCCCAGGTGTCCACCAGGTCCGCCAGCCGGAACAGCAGGTCACGCAGCGTATCCAGCACCAGCTCTAACGCTTTCCGCAGCCGGAGCGCATCAGCGTTATCCTGGATATCGGCGCTGGTCGCTCCCAGGTGGAGGATGCCGCCTCCAACCGGGCACTGTTCGGCAAATGTGCGCAATTCCGCCATCAGGTCATGGTGAATCTCGGCTTCGATGGCGCGCGCGCGGACCAGATCAACATCGCGGCTGTGGGCCTGCACATCGGCCAACTGCTGCGCGGTGACTAAGCCCACTTCAGCCTGTGCCGCCGCCAACGCCACCCATACCTGCCGCCATAATGCGCGCTGGTATTCCTGGCTCCACACCTGCCGCATCGCGCGCGACCCGTAGCGCCATGTGAAAGGCGAAATAAATGTTGTGTGATCAAACATCTGATCATCCATTTGGATGTCCCGATTCTACAAAATTCTACAATTATCTATATATCTATCATTATTACTAAGAATCATAAACATCACATTTTGCCTTAATTCATGACCCGATTACTGAAAGTCAATATTGACTTTACAGACAATGAATGTTTAAATATGGTTAGTAGGCGCTTCATAATTCCGGTCTGATTGTAAAAATTGTAAATCATCCCACAGTACGGGTTGTAAAAAAGGAGTGCCCACATGGTTACATCAGATATTCAGGTTGGACGGGTCATCCGTATCGGTCGTCGTTGGGTTGACGTGATGGTAAACCAGGAAGTTCGCCGTATCTGGACTCGCCCCGATCTCCTGGTGCGCGCCGGAAGCTATGTTAAGATCATCAATGACCAGGGAATAGCGCTGCTCCCCTCTGATCAGCGCTACCAGGCAAATAAATTGCATTAACCACCGTATCGCTCACGCCGAGTCGTTGACTGCCGGGAACACCCTACCCCGGCAGTCTTTATATTCAACACACAAACGCGCATTATACCCCACCTTGCCAAACGTCAGCTTGGCATTTTGCACTATTGCTCGGTTGGAATTAAATTATGTTTTGAGTGTACCATACGAGGATGAAAAAATGACAGTTGCCCCCTCCGCCAAAATCGAACACATTCGGCAGCAACGCGATACCAAAGCCCGCCCTCACCTCGAACAATATGCTCCGGTATGGCTGGTAGACGAGGTAATGCTGCCCCAAAATGACGCGGTACAGTTTAACGTCGTGTTCTACCACCCGCGCTACGGTTGGGTAAACCGCCGCTATCGCTACGATTCATTCAATGATGTGCTCTACCACAAGGGCCAGAACATCTTCAGCGAAGAAGAAGCCCTGACCCTTGAACAAAAAGTGCCCTACATCGAAGCGGAAACGATCAACACAGTCGAGTCCTACGGCGGCTGATCCGGCCTGTTAACTCGGCCCGGCAGATCATCCGTGATCATCGGCCATTGTCAGACGCAGGCACAGCGATCTGCAACTGGTAGATATTCGTGTCTTTGCCGCCCATATCGTATTTGTAAGCTTCGTCCCCACGCAGAAAATCGAACGTCGCGCGCCGCTGGTGGATGGCGTGCTCGATCAACCGGGCCAGCAGCACAATGCCGGGACTCAAATGCCCATGCTCGTTTGGATCATGGCCGGAGTTATACACCAACACCCGGTTGTTGTATTCAAAATTGAGATACGCCGCCGCCGGGATATCGCCTACGGTCAAAAAGGCAAGTTGCAGCCAACCCCGCGCCGCCATCACCGGCACCACCATCTCGAAAAATGCCCGGTTTTGCGGATCGTCCAAAAACTTAGCCTTATCTGCGCTACTGGCCGCCATCAAACGCATGAATTGCGCCAACTCGTCTTTCAGGTCATGCTCCGGCCCGACGATATACCAATCCACAAACCCGGTAGCTCGACGCAGTTTCCGGCGCAGTTCATGCCGGTTTTTCTTGTCCAGCGCGCCCAGGTAGTCGGTGAATTTCTCCGGCAGCGCCACCACCGGGCAAACCTCTTGCAGTGAAACTGTCGCCGCCAACCCGCGCGCCGCCACCACGTCCGGCAGCATAACCAACGCCCGCGATCCCGCCGGGATGTTACATAAGCGTATCTCGTCAAACGCCCCGGTGTGCGCCGTTACGAAGTCCGCCAGCGCCACAAATACCTCGCTCTCCCAGTCCCGTCGGGCGATCACGTCCAGGTAATCGGTCACATCCACACAGCCCACCGTCCGCACCACGCGCGCGCCGTCCGGCTCCACGTCGATAAACCAGGGCGCGATCCCCTGAAGCTGTCCCGCATCATCACGGACCAGCAGCACCCAGAGAGGTCCCGGTTGGTACGCCCGGTACCAGGTCAACTGCCACTCGCACGTCAAAAAAATCTGGTCGGCGGCGCTGTCAACCAACAATTCGTTCCACTCGGTACAGATATCGTCAAATACGCTATCGCTTTCAAAAAGCGTTACGTTCACGGCAAACTCCCCAGACACACAAACTCGAAACAAATCCCACTGATTATACTGCTCGCTGCGCGCAATCCCCACCAAAACCAACCCGTGCTAAAATGAACAGGTCTGGCCCATCTAGCACAGGAGAACGTCATGTCACGTATCACCCTTATGCTGGTATTGGTATTATGCACCGCCCTGCTGCTGGCGGCGTGTGGCGGCGGCGATTCGTCTGACTCGTCCGAAACATCCAATGCATCCGATCCCACGCCTGCCGCTGCCGTACCCAAAACGCCCCAAACGTTCGTGATCTGGCACCCATTCGCTGACGCTCGCCGCGACGCCCTGGAAACCATCCGCCGCGACTTTGAGATCGCGCAGCCTCGGATTGACATACAGATCGAATTCCACCCCCCGGACACGCTGCGCGCCGATTTCGAGGCCGCCGTTTATGCCGGGGCCGGGCCAGACCTGCTGTTCGGTCAAACGGACTGGATTCCGCCGCTCGCGTCACAGGGTTTAATCCAGCCCATCGGTTACACGTTGTTTGAGAACTACACCAACATCGTCACCGAATCGATTGCTTATTCTACCCTGGTGGACGGCATTCCCTATGCGACCGTGTACAGTGCCGAATTTGTCACGCTGTACTACAACCGCACGCTGCTCGATCCCGCGCCCAACACCTACGACGATCTACTACTTGAGGGCGGCGCGTTAGGATTGCTCATCCCGCCCACCTTTGCCGCGACCTCCGGCCTGTACCTGTCCCCCGGCAGGCAGCTAATGGACGAGCAAGGCCACAGCCAGATCGTCGAATTCGGCCTGGAAACCTACCTGCGCTCCCTCCAGGATATGGACCGCTGGCGCAACATCCGGTTCACCTTTGAAAACATCGAATTTCTGGAAGGCCGCGCCGCCATGCTTATCGCCTCCTCTACCGATTATCTCACGCTGTATAATGCCCTGGGCGACAACCTGGGAGTTGCATCTTTTCCCCTTGTGGGCAACGACCGGTGGAGCACACTGCTGACTGTTCAGCCTGTTATGCAAAACCTCAACAGCACCGCTGCCGCGCTCAATGCCAGTCACCTGTTCATTATGTTTCTGAATCAGGCCAAAACTCAGCGTGAATGGTTCATCGCTACCGGCCAGACGCCCGTCAACCCGGCGCTGCTGGACAATTCGACGCTCAGCGCTGCATGGGGGGACAGCATCGAGTTTGGCACTGCCGCGCCGCTGCTCGATACTTTTAATAGCGCCATGCGCCCCGTGTTGGATCAGGCAGTGCAGGCTGTCGTTTTACATGATATCGATCCGGCCCAGGCCGCCAGCAGCGCTTACGCTGCCTTGCAGAGTATGTCAAATTAACACTTGTCACCGGCACGGCCTGTTGCTATAATGCGGCATATAAGCGCCACCCTAGCTCAATTCGGCAGAGCAAACGCTTCGTAAGCGTTAGGTTAAGGGTTCAACTCCCTTGGGTGGCTCAGGGTGCCCCAGTTATGCTGCGGGCATTTTTTGTATACTAGGAGTCCCTTATGGCAGCACCCCCGGTGATCATCGGTGTGGCGGGCGGATCAGGCTCCGGCAAAACCACCGTCTCACAGCAGATATTCAAGCGTGTCGGCACTGAACATATCGCCTATCTCGAACACGACGCCTACTACAAAGATATCCGTGATATCCCTTTCGCCCATACCAAGATCATCAACTTCGACCATCCCGACGCCCTGGAAACATCGCTGCTGGTCGAACACGTCCGGCAGTTAAAAAACGGCCAGCCGGTGGAAGTCCCGGTCTACGATTTCACCACCTACTGCCGCACCAAAGAAGTCCGCATTGTGGAACCACAGCCTATCATCCTGGTTGAAGGAATCCTGGTTTTCGTGGAACGTGAACTGCGCGAACTGTTCGACGTGCGTATCTACGTGGACACCGCCGACGATATCCGCTTTATCCGCCGCCTGAAGCGCGATATTGCCGAACGCGGGCGCACGATGGACTCCGTAATCGAACAGTATCTCCACAGCGTCCGCCCCATGCACCGCGATTTTGTCGAACCGAGCAAACGTCACGCCGACGTGATCATCCCCGAAGGCGGTTACAATCTGGTCGCTATTGACATGATCGCTGCCCGTATCAGCAGCCTGTTAGAGAACCCAGAAAATCGCCCGTCGCGCCCGCCGCGCCCATCCTCAACGTCTCCCCTGGCCTGAATCAACCGTTGACGCTGCCCTGCCCCACTGCTATACTGATTCCAATAACTGCGACGGAGAAGAGTAAGCGGTCCGGCGCTGGCAGAGAATGCAGGTCACTGGCTGGAAACCTGCATAAGTGTCCCCCGCTGAAGGTCGCTCCTGAGTTGGCGTGTTGAACCGATCGAGTATCGATCCAGTAAGCGCGTCCGGGTTCCGCCCGTTACCGCGTCAATGAAGCGCCCGGCGATGGTCAGACATTCTGGCTGCCGGGAAACAAGGTGGTACCGCGAAAGAGCGCTCTTTCGTCCTTGCAATGTACTGTGCTTGCGATGGCGACGGGGCGTTTTTATTTGTGTGTTGGTATAGCTGGAAACGACATGACGAACAATTTCAACGATACATCGGACTTCTACGACGCAGTGGCCGACGATTACCATCTGTGGTTCCGCGACTGGGATTCCGAACTGGAACGCGAAGGGCTGAATCTGCGGCGCTTTCTGCGGCCCTATAACGCTACAACAGTGCTCGATGCCTCGTGCGGACCCGGCACCCAGGCGATTGCCCTGGCCCGCTTAGGCTACACCGTCACCGCCGCAGATCCCAGTCCCGGTATTTTGGCCCGCGCCCGGCAAAACACCGAACAATACGGTGTCAGCGATAAAATCACGTTTGTGCAGTCCGATTTTCAAAACCTGCACAACGCCGTCACGGGACCATTCGACGCCATATTGACCAAAGGCAGCGCGATCCCGCATTTATTGCAGGATCACCAGATCGAAGAAACGCTGCTGATCTTTTACGAACTGCTGCGACCGGGAGGCCTGCTGCTGATCGGGATGCGCGATTTCGAGCCGCTGCTGGAAGACCGCCCACGCTTCATTCCGGGCCGCGTGCATGACGATCCCAACGAGCAGATCATCACGTTCGATCTGTGGGATTGGGACGATGGCCCGCCCATCACGGTGACGTTCAACAGCTTCATCGTGCGCGGCGGCGGCAATACTTACCGCGTCACCAAGCACCCGGTCGTCTTCCGCGCACTGACGGCGGAGGAAGTCGAGGTCGTAATGTCCGAGGTCGGCTTCGAGAATTTCCAGGCCCAACGCGACCGTTGGGAACTTCTCATGACGGCAACAAAACCGGTAAATTAACGTAGGAGCGTATGCCATACGCCCCGCAGAAAAAGGGAGGTGATGGATCGTGTCACTTGTCGATGATGTAACGGGGGTTACGGGGATGATCACGCATCATCACAACCTTGAGGCGAGTCCATCTCACCTCCACGCCATCAATTCATCATAATCCACACGATACGAGGGACCGCATGACTCAAGAAATGCCGAAAACCTTTGACTATACCGAGGCCGAATCTCGCCTCTACCAATTCTGGGAAACGAACGGTTGGTTCAAGCCAGAAGTCCACCCCGACGCCGAACCGTTCGTGATCAGCATCCCGCCGCCCAACGTGACCGGCGCGCTGCACAACGGGCACGCCATGTTCGTCAGCCTGGAAGACCTCATGATCCGCTACGAACGAATGCGCGGCAAAGCGGCGTTATGGGTGCCCGGTTCCGATCACGCCGGAATCGCCACCCAGTTGCAGGTGGAAAAACTACTGCGCGAAGAGGGCACCAGCCGCGAGGCCGTAGGCCGCGAGGAATTTCTGCGCCGCACCTGGGAATGGAAACACAAATACGGCGGGCGCATCGTGGAACAGTTGCGCGGGTTGGGCGCAAGCTGCGACTGGGACCGCGAGCGCTTCACGCTGGATGATGGCCTATCGCGCGCCGTGCGCGAAGCCTTTGTCACGCTCTGGGAACAGGGCCTGATCTATCGCGGCCCACGCCTGATCAACTGGTCGCCCGGTCTGCAAACCGCCGTCAGCGATCTCGAAGTGGAGCGCAGCGAAGAACAGGGCCACCTGTATTACTTCAATTACCCGGTCGAAGGCGGCGGCGTGATCCCGGTGGCGACCACACGCCCCGAAACCATCCTGGGCGATACGGCGGTGGCCGTGCATCCCGACGATGACCGCTACCGGGACTATATCGGCAAAAACTGCCTGGTGCCCATGCTGAACCGTCCCATCCCGGTGATCGCGGACGAATACGTGGACCGCGAATTCGGCACTGGCGCGCTTAAGATCACGCCCGGCCACGATCCCAACGACTACGAGATCGGTGAACGCCACAATCTGGCGCTCATCAACATCATGAACAAGGACGCCTCGCTCAACGAAAACGCCGGAGCATACGCCGGGCTGGACCGGTTTGAGGCGCGTAAAAAACTGTGGACCGATATGGAAGCGGCGGGCATGACGATTCGCGTCGAGCCATATACCCATGCTGTGCCCCGGTCCCAACGCGGCGGCGAAATCGTGGAGCCGCTGGTGAGTACCCAGTGGTTCGTGAAAATTCAACCGCTGGCCGAAAAAGCGGTGGCCGCCGTGCGCGATGGCCGGATCAGGATCGTGCCCGATCACTTCGAGAAGGTATACTTCAACTGGATGGAAAACATTCAGGACTGGTGCATCAGCCGCCAGTTGTGGTGGGGACACCGTATCCCGGCGTGGCACTGCGCCGACTGCGGCGAAATGATCGTCGCCCGCGAAGACCCGACCGGGTGCGCCCACTGCGGCAGCGCCAAACTGCACCAGGAAAACGACGTGCTGGATACGTGGTTCAGCAGCGGTCTATGGCCCTTCAGTACGCTCGGCTGGCCCGATGATACGCCCGACATGCAGCGCTATTTCCCGACCAGCGTCATGGAAACCGGCTACGACATCCTGTTTTTCTGGGTGGCGCGCATGATCATGAGCAGCCTGTGGTTTTTGGACGAAATTCCATTCCACACGGTCTACCTGCACGGACTTGTCAGAGCCGAGGGCGGCAAAAAAATGAGCAAGTCCTACGGCAACGTGGCCGACCCACTCGATATCGTGGCGAAATACGGCACGGACGCGCTGCGCCTGACGCTGCTCACCGGCAGCTCACCCGGTAACGACATGAATCTGGCCGAGAGCCGGATCGAATACAGCCGCAATTTCGGCAATAAGCTGTGGCAAATGTCGCGTTTCGTGTGGTCCAACCTGGAAGGTTACACTCCTCGCGCCGAACCGGACACCGCCGCGCTCGATCTGCCGTCACGCTGGATTCTCAGCCGCCTGACCACGCTCACGGCCAATACCCAACGCCTGTTTGACACGTACCAGTACAGCGAGGCCGGACGCCAGATCATCGATTTTTTGTGGAGCGAGTTCGCGGATTGGTACGTGGAGATCAGCAAAAATGCGCTGTACGGCGGGGATGCCGGTGCCCGCGCCCATACGCTGGATGTGCTGGTGTACGTACTCAATATCAGCCTGCGCCTGCTGCATCCCTACATTCCGTACATCACCGAGGAAATCTGGTCCTACCTGCCGACCGGCAACAGTCCGCTGATCCTGGCGGCGTGGCCGGAAGCAAACCCGGCCTACGAAGACGCTGCCGCCGAAGCGACCTTCCCGATCCTGATCGATCTGGTGCGTGGCATTCGCAACGCCCGCGCCGAATACGGCGTGGAACCGAGCCGCCGCATCAGCGCCGTGATCGATGGCGGGACGCGCCGCGCCCTGCTCGATGAATATCAGGACCTGTTCGCCCGGCTGTGCAACGTTCACCAGATCACGCTGCTGGATGATAGCACCAATCCGCCCGAACAGGCTGCCGCCGTCGTCGCCGCCGATATGACCGCCTACCTGCCATTGGCCGATCTGGTGGACCTGGACGCCGAGCGCAAACGGTTAACAGGCGAATTGGAGAATCTGGATCAGCAGATCAAGCGCACGCATGGTTTGCTAAGCAATGATAGTTTCGTGAGCAAAGCCAAACCCGACGTGGTTCAGCGCGAGCGGGACAAGCTGGAATCACTGACAGCCAGCCGCCATGCCGTCGAAGAACGACTCGCGGCGCTGGCGAACTGATACGCATATGCAACCGAACCGGGGCGGACCGATAGTCCGCTCCGGTGCCGCACACGAGAGGAAAACATGATTGGTATACTTCTGTTCCTGGTCCTTCTGTTGATCGGCACAGCAGCCCTGACCCTGCTTTTCCTGGGCTGGTCCTACCTGTTGGGTTGGCTAGTAATCCAGGTCGTGTCATTCAGCCAGTTCGAGAGCACCTTACTGGCGATGATCGCAACCGGCATTGTGGTCTACATCCTGTTTAGCTTCTTCCGTTCGCCGCTGCCAATCACCCGGATCGACGATGACGAAGAAGATGAGCTGTTTCCAGAAGGTGCAATTCCACGCGACCGCTTCTATAAAGAAGACCAGGACAAAACCTGGGAAGCGTGGTTCCATTTTATAGCAGCCAATAGTATCTATGCAGAATTTGAGGTCAACAATCTGAAAAGTGAGACACTGGGCGAGGAACAATTGAAAGAAATAGCCGTCCGGTTAGCCGAGGTAGGTTCAAGCGTACTCAAGTCAAGGACCGGCCAATCTCCCCGCCACCGCAGCGTCACTACGGCATCACTTAAGCAACAGATGAACCGGATGAAACTCAAGCCTTACGATGACGACATCATGGACGCTGCTACTATCGGTATCAACATTGCAACCCACGCGCCCATGATGGACACGGTAATACACACCCGGTTGTGGGACAAACCAACCGGGTTCTTTGATGTAGAGGATTAGTATATATCCGTAAATCCGTTCCGGTAGGGACGATGCTTGCTACATCCAGGTGGACAGGTTGCAAGCACACTCCCGGCGGCATTACGCGCCGGGGATGCCTCCATTGCCGTTTCCGTCGGGAGTGTCAGGCTTTGCCTGGGTCTGTTTCAATTTGTACAACAGCAAGCCCGCTCGTTGGGCCGTCTTCTGCACCACTTCATCCGGGTCATTATGGAACATATCTTCCAGCGTATCATACGCTTCAACAGCCTTCAGCAGCGCCAATTCTTGAATAGCCTCCCGCCGCACTTCCGCCCGCTTATCTTTCAGCCGTGACAGGTGATACGCAATCATACGTTCAGTTGCCGATGCCATCGTAAACTTCCTGCTATCTCCCTTTAGACTTTTTAGCACGCGCTTGATTCAAGATCGCTGCCGCCTGACGGCGCTCCTCGTCCGACGCGCCATACGCCTCCAATGCCTGCCGGACCGCGCCGTAATAGATCGCTTTCCCTACCTGTTGAGCCAATGCCCGCAGCGCCGGGTCGGAATCGGTCGCGAACACGTCGGCCAATGCGGGCAGCCCACCCGTATCGCCTAAGACCTCCAGCGCGCGGATACCCTCTTCTCGCACCGCCGGATCGGGTGCCGCCAATTTCTCAATCGCCCGGCGCAGCGCTATATCCACCATACAATCCGCCTATTCTGCCCGCCTACTCCACAAACAGGTCCGTCAATCCGGCGTCCAGCAGTTCCTCATCGGACATTTCGCTCTCCGGCCTGGCATCAGCAGGCGCGGGCAGCGCCTCCGGCAGTTCGTCCGCTGCCGGACCATCCACCCGCAGCACTTCATCCAACCGCCGCTGGTAGGTCTGCTCGGCGGCGAAACGCCGTGTCGCGCGGCCACCTTCCTTGACGGCTTCCGCAAGTTCAAATTCCAATACACTCAAAAACAATTCCTGCCGGTCCGGTGACAGCGGGCTGGCAAACATCGCTTCGACCGCCTGCTGGGTCGAATGCCCTCGTTTGTGCGCCGCGAAAATGATCCGTCCCGCCCAATCCGCCACCTCGCGCACGCCCGGTTCGGGATCATTCTTACAAACCCACGCGACAGCGCCTAACGCGCGCGTTTCTTCCACCATCGCCAGGATGCGCAGTGTTTCGACTCGCGCGCGCGGATCAGGATCGCGTAAGCGCTGCGCTAGGTTGAATACGTCCATACACATGCCTCCAACCCCAGTATAACAGAACCCCAACGCCTAATGCTATGGTCCAAATCGGCTAGAAGCGTGCTATAATGCACAGGGTTTTCTTGGTGGTTTCTCTCAGGAGTTATCCGTGATTCAACAAGCTGTTATTCTGGCCGCCGGACGCGGCACCCGGTTAGGAATGCTCACCAAAGATCGTCCCAAGTCGATGCTGCCGGTCCTCGGCAAACCGATCATGGTGCGCGTCATGGACCGCTTACGCGACGCCGGTATCCGGCGCTTCGTGGTGGTCATCGGTGAATACGACGGCGGAGTCGCATCCTACCTCAACAGTTCGTGGTATCCTGATACAGAAGTCAAATTCGCCGCGCAGACGGTCGCAACCGGCACTGTTGACGCGCTGACGCTGGCCGCGCCGCATATCGACAGCCCGTTTGTGCTCTCGGCAGTCGACAATATCACCTCGCTCGATCATGTCAAAACCCTGATCGCGCACTTTAACCGGAATCCCGACCAGATCGCGTCGCTCAGCCTGCTGCCAGCCTCGCCGGAACAGATACGCAAATCATCCGACGTGGTAATCCGCGAAGACCTGATCGTGGATATCGTAGAAAAACCACGCCAGCCGCGCGGATCATTCGCGTCGATCATGCTGTACGCTTTTTCGCCGGACCTGTTCGATTTCCTGCCACACGTCCAGATATCATCGCGTGGTGAGCGCGAGATCGTCAGCGCGCTGCAACTCAGCCTGCAAGCGGGCCGCACGATTGGCTACACCGTTACCGAATCGCGGTTGCATCTCACCCGCGAACTGGACCTGCTGGAAATCAACCGCCGGTATCTCCAGGAAGGCCGTGACGCCCATATCCTCAGCGAAATCCCCGGCTCGGTGCATCTCATCCCGCCCGTGCGCATCGATCCCAACGTCAGCGTCGGGCGCAACGCGCACATCGGCCCCAACGTTTATCTCGAAACCGGCTCAACCATCGGCCAGGGCGCGATCCTGCAAGACACGCTCGTCCTCAACGGCGCAAGCGTGCCCGCTCACGAAGTCTGCCAGGGACAAATCGTGGACCGCAACGTTCGGATTTCAGAACCACAAGGAGAGTCGTAACTTTATGCGCAACCGTTACCGTATCATACTGTTACTGTTGGTGCTGGTATTCGCCGCCTCACTTAGTCTGGTGGCCTGTGGCAAGGATGAGAAAAAGGCGACCATTACCAACGTCAACGTCCGGCAAGCCTACGACGGCTATTTTAACCAGGACGGGGCCGTGATCGTGGATGTGCGCCAACCGGAAGAATGGGCCACCACCGGCACGGCCCCGGATGCTATCCTGATCCCGCTGGGCGAAGTCCAGCAGCGCGCCCCCGGCGAGTTATCCAAAGATGACAAAATATACGTCATCTGCAACAGCGGCAACCGCAGCCAGCAGGCATCCCAAATTTTGCTCGACCTCGGTTACAAGAAAGTCTACAACGTCGAGGGCGGCATCCAGGCGTGGCTGAGCGCGAATTTGCCTACGGTCGTCTATACACCCTGAA
>JAFGTJ010000469.1 GCA_016934195.1 Anaerolineae bacterium
ATGTTGTTGGCGAATTGGGCGCGTAGGGGCGCTGCTTGCCGCGCCCTCCCCAAAAAACAAACAGGGCGCAGCAAGCAGCGCCCCTACAAAATGTGGTCCCATTGAATTCGCCAACAACATCAACTCATTCGTGGACCCCCGCGCCGTGATGCAGACCGGCGCAGGTACGCCAGATTACGGCGTATAGGGTGTGCTGGTCGGGTAAATGCCTTCGGCGTCACATGTTGGCTCAACACGGAACTGTTCGCGCTGGCTGCACGTCAGTTCGGGAATGTAGCGGTTGGTGTACGTCCAGTTAACCAGGCGCTCCAACGTAAGCGGCGTCGCGTCCCATAAACGCAGCGTAGCATCAGCCGCGCCGGAGAGCACCGTCAACCCGTCAGGATTATAAGCCAGCCCATTGACGGCGTACAGATCGTTGTCAAACTGCCGGATGGTTTGGCCGGTCGCCACGTCCCACAAACGCACCGTGCCATCCTCGGAGGACGACGCGATAGTATTCCCATCAGGACTGAAGACCACGCGCGACACCCCCGCCGTATGGCCCGACATCCGGCGGATCTCGTCACCGCTGGCGGCGTCCCACAGGCGGGCCGTGTAATCGTCGGACCCGGTCACGATCCGCGTACCATCCGGGCTGAAGCGCACTTCATTGACCGCGCTGGTATGCCCGTCCAGGGTTTTGACCTGTTCCCAGGAGGTGGTATCGTACAATGCTACCATATTGTCGGGAGAGGAAGTTGAGATCGCCACCAGCGCGCCGTCGGGACTGAAGGCCGCGCCACGCAGCGTAGACTCGAATTCCTCTGAGGTGTGAATTTCTTCGCCGGTTGCCATGTCCCAGACTTTGAAGAAATAATCCTGTGACACCGTGACCAGTTTTTGTCCATCGGGGCTAAACGCGGCGCTGTTGACGGTGTTATCATGGCCGATCAGTTCCCACACGATTTCGCCCGTCTCGATATTCCATACCAGCACCACGTCGTTAGCGCTGGGCGCGCCGGATGCCACCAACACCCCATCAGGACTGATCAGCAGCGGTTCGATGGCTCGACCCGTCTCGATATGACCGTCGAATGAGCCGATTTTCTGGCGGGTCGCCATGTCCCAGATATAAACCATGCTGTCCGCTCCGCCCGTGACGGCGCGGGTACCGTCGGCGCTGATATCAACCGTGATCACGCGATCCGTGTTCCCGCCCAACAAGCGGCCCACTTCGGCCCCGTTGGTCAGGTCCCACAGCCGCAGCGTGCCGTCCAGCGAAGCCGATAGGACCTGAGTCTCGTCGGGGTTAAATTCCGCCTGCTCCACCTGCCCCGTATGGCCCTCAAAACGCTCGATTTCGTCGCCGGTTTCG
The DNA here is from genome assembly GCA_016934195.1 of Anaerolineae bacterium. GTDB lineage: Bacteria > Chloroflexota > Anaerolineae > Aggregatilineales > Aggregatilineaceae > JAFGTJ01. The sequence goes on from JAFGTJ010000469.1 coordinate 1,358, forward strand.
GCATTCCACAACCGGACCGTGCCGTCATCCGAACTGGACAGGATCACGCGCTGGTCCTGGGTGAACCGGACACTTTTGACCCACGAGTCATGTCCCTGAAGCTGCCGTATTTCTTCCCCTGTTGCCACGTCCCAGATACGGATCGCGCGATCCGAGCCGCCGGAAAGCAGCATCGTTCCATCCGGGCTGAATGCGACCGTGACCAGATTTTCCTTAGTCCCGGTGAACTGGCGAATTTCCTCACCGGTCGCCACGTCCCACAGGCGGATCGTGGAATCGTAGGATGAGGTGGCTGCCGTTTTTCCGTCGGGACTGTAGACCACGCGGAGCACGCGCTCCTGGTGGCCTACCGGGTTAGCGGGGTCCTGTTCGTCCTCGACGACTCCCAGGCGGTGAATCATGCTGCCGGTTTCCAGGTCCCACACCACGCCCGTCCAGTCGTCGGATACCGTAATGGCGGTGGTCCCGTCAGGACTGCACGCCACGCCGCGCACCGGGCCTTGATGTTCGCCTTCCAACCTCTGGATGATCTCACCATCGGCAACGCGCCACAGTAACGTGAGACCGAACTGATCACCGGACAGGATGGTATCTCCGTCCTGGCAGTACGTCAGCGCGCGGACCCAACGCCGTTCGCCGTCGTCAATATTGTGTCCCTCAAACTGGTAAATCACGTCACCCGTCGCAGCGTCCCACAAGAAGACCATCTGGTCATACGAAGCCGACGCGAATCGAGTCCCGTCAGGACTGAACACCGCGCCAAAGACATATGTGCCATGATCATCGAAGATGGCGCGCGCACCAGGTGAAAAAGCCGCTTTCCCCAGCATCAACTGCGCTTCGGTGGGTGGATCGTCTATTTCAACCGCTTTCAGGGCCAGCGCAATCGCCAAATCGCGGTTCTTTTCGCTGAACACCATTTGGGCATTGGCGACCAATGCCAGACTTTCCGCGATATCGCGCTGCTCCTCGGCAACTTCGGCGTTGTACTGCGCGGTGCTGCGCTGCTGATCGGCGTTCTTGCGCTGATCCTGGGCTTCCTGGCGGCTGGCAAGCGCGAGCACTGCCAATATCGCCGCGATTATCGCCGCGACGGATACCACCGCGACAATCATTCTGAGCCGGGCCTTAGCGCGCCGTTCGAGTTCGCGTTCGCGGGCTTCTTGCGCGGCTTTTTCGGCGGCCTGCCGTTCACCCTCGGCGATGCTGGCCTGAACGTAAGCCACTTCGTCCGGCGTCAGGGCAACGGTGCCACGTTCCAGCAGCGGCTCGAACTGCTGCAACCGCATACCGGAAGCCAGAAAACTCGCGTCCCGGTTCTGTTTGTGCCATTGTTCGGTGGCGTCAGCCACCCGCCGTTGGAGCAAAATATCCTCGCGGTTATCGTCCAGCCAGCCGCGCAGCCGCCGCCACTCGCGGATCAGGGCTTCATGGGCGACAGAGACAATCGGGGCGCGGGTGTCGGGATCGTGATCGAAGGTCAGCAGGCGGTATTTGCCAAGCAGGTCCAGCACATCGTTAACCATATTCTCGTCGTCCGCTACCGCCATGAGTTCGGCCTGCTGTGCGCGGCGGCGGGTATCTTCGGTTCCCTCGCCGAGCGTGACCAGCCGCAGAAACATCTGCTGCATGGCTTCCTGTTTGGCGGGTTCCGTGCTCTCATAAAGTTCTTCAGCGCGGCGGGCCAATGCGCCCAATACGCCGCCGCTGGCGTGATAAGCGTCCAGCGTCAGCGTGATACCTTCGCGCCGCTCAAAAACTTCGGTCAGCGCGTACTGCATCAGGGGCAGCGCGCCCGGCTGTTCGGCGATTTCAGCGACGATGGCGGCGACCAACCCGGTTTCAACCGTGAGTCCGGCGCGCTTGGCCGGGCTGACGATGGCTTCGCGCATTTCATCCGGCGACAGCGGCAGCACCACCTCGTTACGGCGGCGCACCATCTCGCCAAAGCCGGGGTACAGCAGCGGGCGGTCGTAAAAATCGGCGCGCAGCGTGACGATCAACCGTATCCGGCAGCTTGGCTCGGCAATCGCCATCAGCAGCAGGTTGAGGAAGTGCGCGCGCGCCGCTTCGTCGTCCAGCAGGGTGAACGTTTCCTCAAACTGGTCAATGGTGAGCACCAATTCCGCGTTTGTATCTTCGGGCAAAATCTCATCGATGGCCGTGACCAGCGCGCGATCATCGGTGCGCAGCCGTTCCAGCAGGTCGGCGGGCGGATCGACCGCCACACCCAGTAACGCCGACGACAGCGCCAAAAACGGATCGTGGCCGGGCACCATCTCAACCATGTACCAGCGCTCCGAACCGGGCAGCGCCCCCTTGCGCAGCGCCGGGATCAGACCAGCTTTGACCGCGCTCGATTTACCGCTGCCGCTCGGCCCAATCACGGCCAGGAACCGGCTGATATCGCCCGGTTCTTGCATCCGTTCCAACAGCGTCTCGATCAACGCGGTGCGGCCAAAGAAATCTTCCGCGTCGGCTTCTTCAAACGGCTGCAAACCTTTGTAGGGGTTGGCAACGTCCTCACCGGGGATGATGATCAGGGTCGAAGGCGAAAGCGGCTTGGTGATGACCAGCAGATCGTCCATATCGGTGTCAGTCCCGACATGGATCATTTGCATATCGGTTTCGGTAGCTTCTACGCCGGTCAGCGCCCGCCGGAAATCTATCGCCAGACTCAGCGCATCGGTGTAGCGGCTCTGCGGGTCTTTGGCCGTTGCGCGCTGGATCACCACGTCAGCGGCGGGCGGCAGATCGGGCCGCCGGTCGAGTAGGGATGGCGTCGGATCATTGATGTGGTTGAGCAAAATTCCCATCAGCCCGCGCTCACCCGAAAACGGGGGATGGCCGGTCAGGACCTCGTACATCACGATCCCCAGGCTGTAAATGTCCGATACGGGGGATACGGGTTGGCTCTGGGCCTGTTCCGGCGAGAGGTAGAAGGGTGAGCCGGTCAGCGTGGCGCTGTCGTCGATATCGTTTCCTTCGTCATCGACTGCCGGTTCGCGCAGGTCTTTGGCGATGCCAAAGTCGGCCAGGAATGCGTTGTAATCCTCGTCAAACAGGATATTGTCCGGTTTGATATCGCGGTGAACGACGCCGCGCCGGTGCGCAACCGCCAGCGCTGCCGATACCTGCTCGACAATGCGGACGGCCAGATCGATTTCTATCGGTCCCTCTTTGAGCAGACCGCGCAGACTGCCGCCGCGCAGCCACCGCATCACGAGGTACGCGCCGTCCGGTTCGCGCCAGTAGTCGTACAGCGGCACGATATGGATGTGCTCCAGCCGCGCGACCAACTGCGCCTCGAACTCGAAGCGGCGGATAAATTCGGGATGATTGGCGTGTTCGGGCAAGATGATTTTCATCGCTACGTCACGCTTGATCACCGGTTGGAAAGCGCGGTATACGGCCCCAAAGCCGCCCGCCCCGATCATATCGTGCAGTTCATAACCTTTAATCTGCCGACCGCTTAAATCTTGCATAATTCTTTTCCCTTTTTTCCCCCGCACTGGTACGCAACCACGATGCTATTATAAGTATCGTCCGAAATGGCGTTTGAAGCAATTTTGTGGCAGGATTTACTTTCGTATGAACGTATACACACGTCCCGATGACTGCCGGAGCAAGGACTTAATTTTAAAGGACCCGTGATGACATCCTCCACTCTCAATAATTTTTTTAACCCGCGCGGCGTGGCCGTGATCGGCGCGTCACGCGATCCCAACAAACTGGGCAGCGGCGTGCTGCGCCATCTGCAAACCGACCGGTATCCCGGTGCGCTGTATCCCGTCAATCCCGGCGCGGAGGCGATCCGGGGCCTGCCTGCCTACGCCAGTATCCTCGATGTGCCCGATCCGCTGGACCTGGCCGTGATCGCCATTCCCGCCCGGTTTGTGCCCCCGGCATTGGAAGACTGCGGGCGGCGCGGCGTACCGGGTGTGATCATCATCAGCGGCGGGTTTGGTGAACTGGGACCGGAAGGGGCAGCGCTGGAAACCGAAATCGTCCGCATCGCGCAGCAGTACGGCGTGCGTATGATCGGCCCCAACTGCATCGGCACAATGGA
>JAFGTJ010000470.1 GCA_016934195.1 Anaerolineae bacterium
CCGGTCGAAACCGAGCAGGAAATGTTCTGGCGCGTGGCCTATCACATCGCCCAATCCGAGGCCGAATACGGCGGTGAAGTCGAGCCGGTAGCGCGGCAGTTTTATGACCTGCTGACCGGGATTCGCTTTTTCCCCAACAGCCCGACCTTTACCGGGGCGGGAACTCCGTTGGGGCAGTTGGCGGCGTGTTTCGTGCTGCCGATTGACGATGATATGGGCCGGACCGGGGCGGGCATTTTCGAGACGCTGCGCCACGCCGCCCTGATCCAGCAAACCGGCGGCGGCAACGGGTTTTCGTTCAGCCGCCTGCGGCCTAAAGGGGCGCTGGTGAAGTCGTCCAGCGGGAAAGCGACCGGGCCGGTCGGCTTCCTGCGTGTGTACGATCAGGCGTTCGGCGAGATCGCGCAGGGTGGCTCACGCAGAGGCGCGAATATGGCCGTACTGCGCGTGGATCACCCCGATATCCGCGAGTTCATCACCTGCAAAACCAGCGAACACGCGATTACGAATTTCAATATCTCAGTCGGTATCACCGATGATTTTATGCGCGCCGTCGAGCAGGATACCGACTTCAACCTGATCAGCCCGCATGACGGCACGATCTGGGAAACGGTGCGGGCGCGGGACCTGTTCGACCAGATCGTGACGCAGGCCCACCATAACGGCGAGCCGGGGGTGTTGTTCCTGGATACCGCGAACCGGGAAAACCCTGTACCACAGCTATACACACTTGAGTCAACAAATCCTTGCGGCGAGCAGTTCTTGGGACCGTTTGAAAACTGCTGCCTGGGATCGATCAATCTCGCCCGCCACCTGACGCCCGACAACCGCGTCGATTGGGATGGGCTGCGCGACACGGTGGAAACCTCAACCCGCTTCCTGGAAGACGTGGTAACGGCTAACGCCTACGTGCCCGCCGTCCCGGACCTGGAAGAAGCCGCGCATCGCGTGCGGCGGATCGGGTTGGGCATCATGGGGCTGGCCGACCTGATGTACGCGCTTGGCGTGCGCTACGGGTCGCCAGAGGGCCAGGAATTCGCCAGCCAGGTGATGGAATTCGTGCGCTTCCACACCATGCGGACCAGCATCGATCTGGCGCGGGAGCGCGGACCGTTCCCGGCCATCACCGGCAGCATTTACGATCCTGCCGATCTGCAATGGCAGCCGCCGGAGGCGCTGGTCCCGTACCGGCACGATTGGCAGCGTCCCGCGCTGGATTGGGCCGAGATCGTGGACGGCATCCGGCAGCACGGCATCCGTAACGGTGCGGTTAATACCATCGCGCCTACTGGAACGATCTCCACCGTCGCCGGGATCGAGGGCTACGGCTGCGAGCCGGTGTTCGCGCTGGCCTACACGCGCTACGTCAACGACAACGACCAGAAACTGACCCTGCAATACACCAGTCCGCAGTTTGAACGCGCCTTACGCGAAACCGGGCTGGACGACGCCGCGATCCGGCGCATTGTCGAACAGGTCAATCAAACCGGCACTTGCCAGGATGTCAGCGATGTGCCGGAACGGGTGCGGCGGACGTTCGTGGTCAGCGGCGACGTGACCGCCGAAGAACACGTCCGAATGCAGGCCGCGCTGCAAGCTTTCACCGATAACGCCATTTCCAAGACGTGCAATTTTCCCGCCGGGGCCGAAGTGGACGACGTGGCGACGGCGTACCAGTTGGCATGGCAGTTAGGCTGCAAGGGCCTGACGGTTTACGTGACCGGCAGCCGCGAGCAGGTCGTGCTGGAAACCGCCGAAACCCGTAAACAAAAAGAACCCGTCCAGCAGCAGCGGTTGTTCAACGAGGAAAAGAAGCCGCGCCCGCGTCACCTGGAAGGCAAAACGTACCGCGTCCAGACTCCGGCGGGCACCACCTACGTCACCGTCAACGAAAACGGCGAAGGGGCCGGTCAGCCGTTCGAGGTCTTCATGCACACCGCCAAAGCCGGATCGGAGACGGCGGCGGTCGCTGAGGCGTTGGGCCGCCTGATTTCTTACGTGCTGCGCCTGACCTCCACCGTCAGCCCGCGCAACCGTCTTAAGGAAGTGATCCGCCAACTGATCGGCATTGGCGGGATGCGGCCTATCGGGTTTGGGCCGGATCGCGTGAGCAGCCTGCCGGACGGATTGGCCCAGGTGTTAGGCGAATACCTGGCCGAGAGCGAAAGCGCCGTTGAGGGCGAAACGTCCGCCGCCGCCATACCGGATCAGCAGTTGGCGCTCCCGCTGGAACGGAAGCGGCTCGGTGATCTATGTCCCGAATGCGGCGCGGCGACCCTGGTCAACGAGGAAGGGTGCCGCAAGTGTTATAGCTGCGGCTTCAGCGAGTGTTAGCCTCACCCCCTGGCTGCGATACCGTTGGCGAACCTATCGCCGTCGCATGTGCGTAGGGGCGCTGCTTGCTGCGCCCGGTTGCTTTTGCCGGGGGCGCGGCGAGCAGCGCCCCTACGCGCACAATTCGCCAACGGTATCACACACGGGGCGGGGGACTTGTACGCGCGCCGGAGGCGCGTCGGGGGATAGGGGCTAACTTCAGGGCGATCACGTTATTCTGCGGAGCTACCGGATTATAGGGGTGAAGCCGTTTTTAGATCGTTACTCCTCGTCCGGCACCAGCAGCACGCCGTCGATGACATGAATCACACCGTTGGTCGCCTCAATGTCCGCCTCGATCACCATCACGATATCATTCAGGACCAGATTCCCGTCGGCGTCCACACTCAGCGCGATATCCGTGCCTTCAATCGTCGTGATCGTGTCCAGATCGCTCAGGTCCTCGATCATCAGCGCGCCCGCGACCATGTGGTATTGCAGCGCCGCGATTAGCAGCCCCGGATCGCTCATCAGCGTCGTGATCAGGTCCGAGGACACGTCCAGAAAGGCGTCATCGACCGGCAAAAAGATCGTAACCGGCTCGTCGCCTTCCAGCAGCGCGCGCAGATCGGGCTGTGTCGCTACCAAATTGCCCACCATCTCGAAGCGCCCATCGGCCAGCATCATGCTGATCAGGTCGGACGGTTCGGCGGCGGCTGGTTCGGCGGATTCTTCGACACCTTCGGATTCACCCGGTTCACCAATTTCTACGGACTCGTCCGCCCCGGCGCTCTCCACCGCCTCGAACTGCTGCGGTTCGGCGGATTCTTCCGCCGCGCCGGTTTCGCCGGTTTCGCCGGTTTCGTCCGTACTATCCGATTCGGCCTCGTCCGGTGTTTCGGTCGGGGTGTAGGATAAACTGGCCGCGATATCGAGCAGCAGCGGCTGCCACATTTCAAGCTCGCCGGGATAGGCCGCGCCGATCACCAGAAGCACCGCGCCCGCACCCACCGTATCACTCACGTCCAACGCGATGATGATCCCCTCGACGTTAAATTCCTCGCTGATATTGCTGACCGTCAAAAAAGCCGCGATCCGGTCCCCCAGCATGATATCTTCGATCTCGCCCCAGGTGATCGCCTCGTTTTCGTTTACCGAATCGCCCCGGTACTCGTTCAGCACGTCCGCCGGGGGACCTTCGCTCAGGAACAGAATGGAACTGACAAACTCCGGTTGCAGGAAGTTAATGCCGACCGTGCCGGGGGTGACAATCTGCGACTCGGCGGTTGCCGCGTCACTGGCGAGCGTCACCGGGCCGCTGCCAACATCCTCGACCACCCAGTCCACCGGGTAGCTGAAGGTCAGCCCGTCGGCGGTGGTGTAACTTTCGGTCAGCGGCGGCAGCGGGATATCCGTGCCCTGTTCCACTGGACCGGAGTCGGTGTCTTCCGCCGTCATATCGTCGCCGGATTCGGTTTCCGCTGCGTCTGACTCGTCGTCTTTGGCTTCGTCGTCCTTCGATTCAGCGTCCACCGCGCCGATTTCGATCTGGGGCGCGGTATGGTCTGCGGCCACATCCTCGGCGGACAGTTTCGCCAGCGTGGGCGGGATCAGCACGCCGTCGATGACGTGGATCACGCCGTTGGCAGCTTCCAGGTCGGTTTCGGTGATCTCCGCCATGTGGTCCAGGCTGATCACGTCGTCAACGGGTATCACCAGGATCGTTTCGCCCATCAGCGTCACGAACTGGTAATTGCCCAGGTCTTCCTCGTAATACGCTTCGTCCAGCAGGTGGTACAGCAGCACCAGCGCCAGCGTATCGGGATTGCTCGCCAGGTGCTCCGGCAGCGCGGCCAGCGCGTCATCGGTCGGCGCGAAGACCGTCAGCAGGTCGGGACTCAGTAATACACTGTCCAGCCCGGCTTCCACGAACAGGTCAAGCAGCGTCCCGAAGCGCCCATCAGCTTCCAGCACGTCCCACAGCAGGGGGAATTCCTCCCCCTCTGCGGAATCGGCGGTTTCATCGGCCTGGGAATCGGCCCCGGCGGACGAATCCGCCGGGGCTTCCTCAAAACCCGCGTTGGCCTCAGCCGTATCTGCCGCCGTATCTGCCGGGGGTTCGATGGCGTCCGACGGGGTGCCGCCCGTGATGGTAAACTGCGACCCATCGGCGCGCCCGTAGACCTCCGGGAAGTAGAATTCCTGCCCGGTGGTTGGGATCACGTTGTATTCACCGGCCAGACCGGGGTAGATCACGTAGTTAAACTGGTAGGTGCCGCGCGGGAGATAGGTAGCATACAGCACTACCTTTTCGTCGCGCATTTCGATATTGGAGAACCACCACCAGCCCCAGCCCCGGCTCAGCGGACGGTCCCGGTTCAGGGTGGGCCGCGTGCCGACGATGCTGGACGTGTTCAGGTTGGGATTCACCGCGTCCGCGCCTGCCGGGAACGGGTCCTCGATCACGACGTAGTGCAGGTTATTGGGCGCGATGATGGTCAGCGTCACCTGGACCGGCTGGCCCACCTCGGCGGACGTGACCGGCTTGCTCTCCGGGTCATCCAGCAGGCTGTATTTCCGGCTGAGGATGATACCCCGGTCGAGCGCTTCGATCTCCGGCACGGGCAGGTACGCGGTCAGGTGCGCGGTGTAGTACAGGTTGCCGTCGCCGTCGGTACGGCTGAAGGTCAGGCGGTTGACGTCTTCGATCAGGTCCGCCACCTGAATACGCAGCACTTCGGTTTCCTTCACATTGTCGGGCGTGGCGGTATTGTCGTCCAACGACTGCCGCGCGCCGTTGAGCGATACCGCGAACTCGTAATCGGGGTACAGTTCACCCGTCACGACCATCCACTCCGTCAGCGCCATAACCGACCACGCGGTTTCCTGCGTAGTTTCCCAGTGATCGGCGGTGCGCGCCACCATCAGCCAGCGGACCACGTTGGGGATCAACTGGTTGTCGGGATCGATCTGGGCCATCGCCATCAGGCCAAGCGCGGTAGTGCGGGTATTGGTGTTCCAGTTCCACCAGTCCTGGTAAGTTTCCTCCCAGTGCCCGCCGGTCGCGCTGACGATCAGGGCGTTGTTCAGGTCGTTGACCAGTTCCATCGCGCGCGTATCGTCGGGATCGATCAGGTGGAACGTCATCGCCAGGTACGCTTTGGCGAACAGGCTCATCGTTTCGCGCTCGTCGAACAGGCGCACCGTCGCCGAGACGTTGCCCCGGCCCGACCATGCCAGCGCGTACAGCAGGAACGCCTGCCGGTTGACCTGCCACAGGTTGTCCTGCGGGCGAATGGTGCGCAGCGATTCGCCCACGAAATTAGCGGCGCGGCTGACCACGCCCGTATTGATATCGAACCCGGCCCGCTGCGCTTCGGTCAGACCGATCAGAGCGTAAGCCGTCACGATGGGATTGGATTCGTCGGTCGGGAACCAGCCCCAGCCGCCGTCGGGCTTCTGCTGCGAGTACAGCCGTTGCAGCGCGTAGCTGACCTGGATTTGCAGATTCGCTTCCAGCACCGGGTCGTCCAGGCCCAGGTCGCGCAGCGAACGCAGCGTCACGGCGTTGGGCAAAAAGCGGCTGACGATCTGTTCGATGCAGTAGTACGGGTAGTTGCGCAGCCACGTCATACCGTCTACCGTCGCCGCCGCCAACGAACGATCCAGGCGAACGGTCAGTTCACCCTGGGTCACGTTGTAACGGCGCGGCAGGACGATTGCTTCGGTGCGGCTGCTGGCGTCCGGTCCGTAGAGCGTCCCGGCGGTGCCGACCGTCTCCGGCGCTTCGTACTTATACACCGGCAGGGTGCGATCCTCGCCCTGTCCCAACGGCGGTTTGCTGGCGTCGGTGTACTGGCCGTTATTGGCGTTGACGTAGAACGTCGCGTCCACGAACGGCACGTCCTGCACCTCGACCGGCCAGTTGACGCGCGCGCGGCCCTTCGCGGGGATTTCGACCCACTGCGAATTGGGCACATCGTCGCCCAGCACAAAACCGGAACCCTCTAACGTCACTTCGGCCAGCATGTCCTGGCTGGTATTGTTATTCACGACGGCGGCCAGCGTTGCGCGGTCGCCCACGATGAAGAAACGGCCCGTCGTGGGACGGATCAGGACCGGCTTGGTGCTCAGCAGGTCGGAGGTGTTTTGCCCGACCAGCATCGGCCCGTCTTCGCCGGTCGTGACGGCGCGGGCGTCCATACGCCACGTCGTCAGGTTATCGGGTAAGGTCACGCTGACGGTCGCCTGCCCGTTTTCGTCGGTGATCACGGACGGCTCCCACAGCGGCGTATCGACGAATTCCTGCCGGACCTCGAAGATACCACCCTCGCCGTAACCGCCGCCGCCGCCCTTGATGGTGTCGATGATGATCTGGGTAGCCTGATCGACGTTAATCGTCAGCGGGCTGGACGTCACGACCGTGATGCCGCGCTCCGAGTAGAAGAACGGCAGCAGTTCGGGACTGTTGGGATCGGCGATGGTCAGCACGGCCAGATCGGTCAGGCCGAGACCAACTTCGGCGTTAGGAACCGGGGTGCCC
>JAFGTJ010000471.1 GCA_016934195.1 Anaerolineae bacterium
GAATCGCCCCAGGCCGGGGAAGCGTTCGCGCTGGACATCGTGGTCGAGAACGTGGGCGGCGCGCGGGCCGGTGATTACGCGGTCCACATCGACTTTATCGACACGGGCCGGAGCGAGACACTCCCGGTCGCCGTGATCGAGCGGAACGGGTTGGACGCGGGCGCGGAAGACATCGCCTTCTCGTCCGATATACGGCGCGTGGAGAACAGCGGCAGTTTTCAGGTGCAGGTGGTAATCGTTCCGGCGGGCGAGGATGCCAGCCCGCAGAACAATACCCAGAGAAAAGCGTTTATCGTGCAGTAGGAATTTCGCCGGGGGCATGTTCCCGCCATGTTTTGACCTCATCCCCCACCAACCGGGTGTTGGGCCAGCCAGGGGGGTGAGGCGATTTGTACGTGAACCGGCGCAGCGAGCCTTATTTCAGGCTGACGATGAATGTGATGAGTTGGGTGTCGCCGTTGCGCATGTTGATGTCTTCGTATTCAACCGTGAAGGAGCGATGTCCGGCAAATTTACGCACAAAGCCGTAGACGACGCCGTATTCCACGTCGGGCGGGATCGGTCCCTGGTTGGTGACAAGAAAAGTGCTGTCGTCCACTTTGTTACAGTCCCAGTTTTGCCCGGCGTTTTGGGTATGCATCTGCCAGATCACTTCCAGGCTGTTCAGGGCTTTTTCCAGCGTGTCCATATCTGGGGGCAAATGGGCCGTGTCAACGATGTAAATGCCAATTCCCACCATATTCGACATCACGTTTGGCTCGTTTTCCAGGATATCGTACAGGGTGTCGATATACTGCTGAAGTGCATACCGCTTCTCGGCCTCAAGTGGGTCCAGGCCGTGTTTGACGAGATAAGGCTTGGCCGTTTCGCCCATTGCCTCGAAAATGGATAGCATTCCCGCTCCGATCATTTTGGCGTTGGGATATTTCGCCATGAACGTGTCTTTGCGTGCCATATTCCTGTTCGCTCCTCACAGCTAATCCTGAAACCGCGCAGTGGCTTTATGCCACTTTCATTATATATCAATTTTTTGTTACATGTTTGGGTATTTGCAAATATCGCGCGTTGGTTCCTGGTGAGGGTTCTCAGGGGCAGATTTTTAATAGTGGATCGTGAGGCGTAGGGCGGGACCCATGGGTCCCGCCGCTGTAACGACCGAACGGTCGCCCGGAGGCACACGCGGGTACCTCCCTACACCGTGACGGCCATGAATGGTATGGGGTGGTAGGGGGCCATTATGGGGCCGGATATCATTCCTCCTGACCGGCCATGACGCGCCCCGCCGCCAACAGCGCCTTGACCTGATCAGAGTCGCGGCCCTCGGCATAGACGCGCAAGACCGGCTCGGTCCCGCTGGGCCGGATCAACAGCCAGCTATCGTCGGCCAGCACGAACTTGATCCCATCAAAGGTGTGGACCTCGCGCACCGGTTCGCCGCCCATGTGGGCGGGCGCGGCGGCTTCCAACCGTTTGACCATTTCGTTTTTGGGAACCGGCTGTTTCAGCGGGAAATCGGTGCGCTCGTAGCAGGTCGGGCCGAACTGCCGCTGTAAATCCGCCACGATCTCGACCAGCGGCACCCCGGCGTCCGCGATGATTTCCAGCAGCAACAGCCCCATCAGGATTCCGTCGCCTTCGGGAATGTGGCCCTTGATGCTGATCCCGCCCGATTCCTCGCCGCCGATCAATACGTCGCTGTTCATCATGTGATCCGCGATATGGTTGAATCCGACCGGCGTTTCGTGGACGGTCAGGCCGTAATGCGCCGCGATCCGGTTGACCATCATGGTCGTGCTGAGCGTCTTCACCACGTCGCCGGTCATGCGGCGTTTTTCGGCCAGGTAGCGCAGCGCCAGCGACATGATGGTGTGCGGATCGACGAAATTGCCCTGCCCGTCCATCGCGCCGATGCGGTCGGCGTCGCCGTCGGTGGAAAGGCCCACATCAGCATGGAGATTCTGGATCATGGCGGCGGTGGCGTCCATGTAACGGCGCACCGGTTCGGGATGGATGCCGCCAAAACCGGGATTCAGATCGCCGCGAATCTCGTGGACCCGGCAGCGCGTGCGCGACAGCACCGACCGGATCGCCGTCCGCCCGGAGCCGTACATCGGATCGGCCACGATGGTCAGTTCGCCCTGGGAGATGGTGTCCACGTCTACCAGCGTTTCCAGGTGCTCGTAGTAAGCGTGCGTCGGGTTGAAGCGGCGGATCAATTCCTGGTCCAGCGCCAGGTCGTAGTCCATCAAATTCGGGCCGCGTGCGTCCCGCTGCATGATTTCCAGGTAGCGCTCGACCTCGCCGCACTGTTCCGGCAGGGCCGAGCCGCCGTAAGCGGCCTTGAGCTTGAATCCGTTATAGCGCGGCGGGTTGTGCGAAGCCGTGATCACGACTCCGGCGACCGCTTTTTTGTCCAGGATATTATGACTGATAGCGGGTGTGGGGGTATCGGTGCGCGCCAACCACGCGATAATGCCGTTGGCGGCCAGCACACGCGCCACTTCAGCGGCGAAGCGGTCCGACAGGAAGCGCGTATCGAAGCCGACCACGACTTCGGGCTGGCCGTTGGGGGCCAGATCGTTGTTGATGTAATCCGCGACGGCCTGCGACACCAGTCGCAGATTGGCAAACGTAAATGTATCCGCAATGACGGCTCGCCAGCCGTCGGTACCAAAACGTATCGACATGGGGGCATTATCCTTTTTGTGTGTGAGCTACCAGCGTTTAGCCGTCAGCGATCAGCAAGTAGCCATAACAGCGGCGCGGACGGCACAACGCGATATATTATACCGTTCTCCATTATGCCAGCTTTTGCCGTTTAACGTGCATAAAAAACCGATAAAGGGCGGGGGGCGTTCGGGTTTGGGGGCAGAAATTTTTTTTCACCACAGAGACACAGAGAGGTAGGGCTGCATAATAACGTGGTGGACCGCTAATTGACCCTCACCCCCGGCCCCTCTCCCTCAGGGAGCGGGGAGAAAGCCTGAAACGAGTTTTCCAAGTCCCTCTCCCTGAGGGTTCGTGTGCGAAGCACACGCGGGATTATAGGGTGAGGGTTGCTCGAACATGATC
>JAFGTJ010000472.1 GCA_016934195.1 Anaerolineae bacterium
TGCCAGTCTCTTTCTTTCCTTCCCCTTGATTGTTCCTTGTACGATTCGTTCCCCTGATTTCTCTCGATCTTATAGTTTTTACATGTTTGACACTGCTCTGGCTTTATGCTAACCTCTGAATTGCTTGTTCTAATTTGAACAATTACTACTTAACCTTAACCAACTGCGCATTCCGGAGATTCTTACTGTGTCATCCGATTTTTCCCCCATTGTTGCTTTGTTGGTTCTGACGGTTGTGATGAGCATTGTGATTTTGTTCATGTCACGCTTGCTCGGACCGTTCCGCCCCACCGCGCGCAAGTTGGCCCCTTATGAGAGTGGTATGCAGCCGTTTGGTGAGGCCATTCGCCGTATCCCCGTGAAATTTTACCGCGTGGCGGTGCTGTTCATCCTGTTTGATATTGAAGTGATTTTCTTCCTTCCCTGGGCGGTTATTTTCCGCGATTTGCGCTTCTACGGGTTGGCCGTGATGGGGGTGTTTTTCTTCATCTTGACGGTCGGCCTGATCTACGAGTGGAAACTTGGAGGGCTGGAATGGGATTAACGAGCAAACTCGGCGGGATGGGTGTTGTCACCGTCAAGCTCGAAGATGCGATTAACTGGTCACGCACCCGCGCGATGTGGCCGATGTTGTTCGGTCTGGCGTGCTGTGCAATTGAAATGATGAGCGCACAGGCGTCAAACTACGATCTGTCGCGCTTTGGAATGGAGTTGATGCGCCCCAGTCCCCGCCAGAGTGATCTTATGATCGTGGCCGGGCGCGTGACGCGCAAAATGGCCCCGGTGCTCCGCCAACTGTACGATCAGATGCCCGAACCCAAATGGGTGCTCAGCATGGGCGATTGCGCCTCGTGCGGTGGTATCTTTAATAACTACGCTATTGTGCAGGGCGTTGACGAGATTGTCCCGGTTGATGTTTATGTCGCGGGCTGCCCGCCGCGCCCGGAGCAGTTGATTCATGGTATTATCACCCTGCACGAACGGGTGAAGCAGGAACGCCTGGACGACTGGGTATAGGGGAGGCGGGTGAGATTCATGGACCCTGTAGCAGCTTTGCGCGAAGCGTTTCCTGATGCCGTGCGCGATACGCAGGAATTCCGAGGGGAACTTACTGTTATCGTGGACGGCGTGCGGATCGTGGATATATGCCGCCACTGCCGCGATACTGCCGGATTGGAATACAACTTTCTGTCGGACGTGACCGGGATCGACTATTTGCCCCAGGAACCGCGTTTTGGCGTGGTGTATCACCTGTATTCGATGCTGCATAATCGTTCGCTGCGGCTCAAGGTGCTGCTGTCTGCTGAAAATCCAATTGTGCCCAGTGTGATCCCGGTGTACGCGGCGGCTAACTGGTTCGAGCGCGAGATTTACGATTTGCTGGGGATCATGTTCACGGATCATCCTGATTTGCGGCGGTTGTTGATGCCGGAAGATTGGGACGGCCACCCGCTGCGCAAGGATTACCCACTTGGATACGAAACGGTGCAGTTCTCTTTCAATTTTGACGAAGTTGACCGGCACAAACCTTACGCCAAAGAATAACGCGGCGGGAGTGAGCGCATATAATGACCGTATCCGAAATAACAACCTGGCAGGGGGATGTTGAGCAGCTCAAAGGGCTGGTATCCGAGCGCGCGCTGAGCGGTGAAACGATGGTCCTCAACATGGGACCGCAACATCCCAGTACGCATGGTGTGCTGCGTCTCCTGTTGGAACTCGACGGCGAAAACATCATAAGCTGCGTGCCCGATGTTGGTTTTTTGCATACCGGCATCGAGAAAAATATGGAAGCCAAGCGGTACGAGCAGGCCATTACCATGACCGACCGCATGGATTACCTGAGTCCGATGGGCAACAACCTCGTGTACTGTCTGGCAATGGAAAAGCTCATCGACCTGGATGTGCCGCTGCGTGCCCAATATATTCGCGTGCTGCTGGCCGAGTTGACGCGCATTAACAGCCATCTGGTCTGGTTGGCG
Source organism: Anaerolineae bacterium (assembly GCA_016934195.1). GTDB lineage: Bacteria > Chloroflexota > Anaerolineae > Aggregatilineales > Aggregatilineaceae > JAFGTJ01. The sequence goes on from JAFGTJ010000472.1 coordinate 1,983, forward strand.
ACCCACGCGCTCGATATCGGTGCGATGAGCGTGTTTTTGTACTGTTTCCGTGAACGCGAAAAACTGCTGGATATTTTCGAGATCGTGTCCGGCCAGCGCATGATGAGTACCTATTTCCGTCCGGGCGGGTTGTGGCGCGACGTGCCGGAGGAATTTGAACCGGCGGTCCGTGATTTTCTCGATTACTTTCCTGGCAAAATTGACGATTACGAAAACCTGTTGACCAGTAACCCGCTGTGGCTGGATCGCACGCAGGGGATCGGTTTTTTGTCGGCTGACGATGCGATCCGGTTGGGCTGTTCTGGCCCGACGCTGCGCGGTTCCGGCGTGAATTGGGACATTCGTAAGGCCATTCCCTACAGCAGCTACGACCACTTCGATTTTGAGGTGCCGTTGGGTCAGCATGGCGACGTGTACGACCGCTATATTGTCCGAATGAAGGAACTCCGCCAGAGTCTTCACATTGTCCGGCAGGCGCTCGATAATCTGCCGGGCGGTCCCGTCCGCTCGAATAACCGGAAATACGTCCCGCCGCCGCGCTCGGAATTGGGCCAGAGCATGGAAGCGGTGATCCATCACTTCAAGTTGTGGACCGAAGGTTTCCGCCCGCCAGAAGGTGAAGTTTACGTTCGTGTGGAAAGTCCGCGTGGTGAGTTGGGATGTTTCCTGGCAAGTGATGGCAGTCCCAAACCCTGGCGTGTGCATTTCCGCACACCGACGTTCGTGCATTTGAGCGCGCTGCCCCACATGGCAAAAGATCACCTGATCGCGGACTTGGTGGGCATTATTGGCAGTATTGACATTGTGCTGGGTGACTGCGACCGTTAGCCGGTTGCTATTTTGTTGCTGTCCCATTGCTGGAACTGGACTGGAGTAAATTCCGTGCTGGTTGAAAAGTACGCCGACCGGATCGACAAAATTTTCGCCAAGTACCAGGATAAGCGGTCCGCCATGATGGACTTGCTGCATCTGGCCCAGGAAGAATATGGGTGGCTCTCGGAGGATTCGTTGCGCGAAGTCGCCGCGTTGTGCGATGTGGACCCCACGCAGGCCCATTCTATCGCGGGCTTCTATACCATGTACTCCGAAAAGCCGAAGGGCACATATTGGTTCCAGGTCTGCACCGATCTGCCGTGTGCGCTGCGCGGTGCAGATGATTTTTACCGGCAGTTGTGCGAGTACCTGGGCGTGGGAGAACACGGCGGAACGACCGGGGATGGTTTATTCACGGTCGAGCCGGTGATGTGTTTGGCGGCGTGTGACAAAGCGCCGATGATGCAGTGTAATTTCCATTATCACGAAAACCTGGACCTGGAAACGGTCAAAGCGCTGGTGGATAAGCTGCGCGCCGAAGCAGCCCAGGATCAGAAAGCAGCTTCAGAGTAAGCAGATGGATACCGACTGGACGGTCGTCACGCTTGCGGCGGACGATTATGACGATGTGCGGGGGTTATGGGAAGAGTCCGGTTTGCCGGTCAAACCCGGTGGGCGCGACAGCCGCGAACAGTTCGCGCAGCAGTTAGCGGGCGGAACTCAGGTGGTGCTCGGACTGCGTTCCAGTGAGCGGTTGATCGGCGTGGTAGTGGTAACGCACGATGGGCGCAAGGGCTGGATCAACCGGTTGGCCGTTCACCCGGACACCCGCCGCCAGGGAGCCGGACAGCGTTTGATTATTGAAGCGGAGCGTGTGCTTCGTGAGCAGGGAATGCACGTAATCGCGGTGCTGATTGCGGGTGGGAACGAGGCAAGTTTGGCGTTGTTCGAGCGCGCCGGGTACACCGTTTACCCTGGCGTTCATTACCTGACCAAACGAGACAGTCAGGATGTCTGAAGCGTTATCATCGCCAGAACACAGCCGGATATCGATTTTAGTAGGCAGTCTGCCAGTGGTTACGTTGGGGTTACTGCTGGTGACGTTAGCGGTGGTATTCGCGCCCTGGCCGTCCGATCCGCCGGTTTACGGGCAGGCCGTATCGCATTTTGAACGGCTGCGCGGAAAAGATATCATTCCGGCCATTTTGACCGACCGCGAAACGGATCACACGGCGGGCTGGTATGGACGCCGGTTATTGGATGGTCTGGTGTTGGCGCTGCTGGTGATGGGATACGCTAACCTGTTTGTGATTATTCGCTGGCGGGTATGGCGTGCCCTGATTGCCCTGACCCTGATAGGCGCGTTGGGCGTGGCTTACAGCGTATCGGTCGGGTTATACCTCGGCCCGATGGTGATGGCGGGCGGTTTCTCGTTGGTATTGTTTGGCGCGGGGCTTAGTTGGGCCAGCTACACGCGGCTCAGATAAGAACGGGATTCAGAAAGCTATGGCACACATTCTGCTGCGTGATCGTGACATTCCTGATATCTGGCAATTTGACACCTATGTCGCCAACGGCGGGTACGACGGGCTGAAAAAAGCCGTACAGGATCATGTACCCGCCGAGGTGATTCAGATCGTGCTGGAGTCCAATCTGCGCGGGCGCGGCGGCGCGGGATTCCCTGCCGGGCGCAAATGGAGCTTCATCCCCCAGGATGCCGAGCGCAAATATGTAGTGGTCAACGCCGACGAGAGCGAACCGGGCACGTTTAAAGACCGGCAGTTGCTCGAAAAGAATCCGCATCAGGTCATCGAAGGCGCGATGATCGCAGCCTACGCGATTCAGGCGACGGCGGTGTACATTTATTGTCGGGGCGAATTCTGGGACCTGGCGCACGCGCTGGAAGAACGCATTGACGAGGCGCGGCGGGCCAATCTGGTCGGGGACAACGTCCTGGGATCGGGTTGGAGTTGTGACATACACGTCCATCTCGGCGCGGGTGCGTATATTTGCGGCGAGGAAAGCGCGCTGTTGAACAGTCTGCAAGGATTGTTAGGGCAGCCGCGCGTTCGCCCGCCGTTCCCGGCGCAGAAGGGCGGAGGGCTGTATTACGAACCGACCGTTGTGAACAACGTCGAGACGCTGGCAAACGTTCCCTGGATTCTGGTCAACGGTGCGGAAGCCTACAAAGAGATCGGCACGCCGCAAAGTCCCGGCCCTAAGATTTTCTGTGTCAGCGGGCATGTCGAGAAGCCGGGCAATTACGAGTTGCCATTGGGCGCGACTTTCCGCGAACTGATTTTCGATCACGCGGGCGGGATTCCCAACGGCAAACAGTTGAAGGGGATTTTGCCGTCCGGCGCAAGCGGTCCGGTGCTCCCGGCGACGGACGATGTGCTGGATTCGCCCATGACTTACGAGACAGTGGCGGAACTGGGCAGCACGTTGGGATCGGCGTCGTTCATTCTGATGGACGAAGATACCGATATGGTGTGGGCCGCTGCTAAAATGATTCATTTCTTCAAGCATGAAAGCTGCGGCAAATGCACACCCTGCCGCGAAGGGACGTACTGGCTGGAACGGATTTACGACCGGATTCTGCGCGGCGAGGGGACTCCCCGCGATCTCGAACTGCTGGAATCCGTGCCTAACCAGATGCAGGGCTTGACGCTGTGCGCGTTGGGCGAGTTCGCGGCGAATCCGGTACTCAGTACGGTCAAGCATTTCCGCGACGAATACGAACGTTATGTGGGCATTAGTCCCGCAAGCCAGCCGACAGATGTGCCGGAAGTGGCAGAACCGGTTGCCGCTGTATGAGTCAGCATTCCGCGCCGTCAATGCCGAGCAGCACGCCTCAGATCGCGCTGCTGACTCGCGCAATTGAGGCGAATCCCGATGCGCCGGTCAATTACCTGCTGCGCGGCGAAGAATTAGTCATGTGTGGTGTGCTTGAACAGGCCCAAAGCGATTTTGAGATGGTCCGTTTGCTGGCGGAATCGCTGCTGCGCGAGAGCGAGTGGGGCTACATCTATCAGGCATATAGTGACCGGGCTGAGGTTGGTTTGCGGCGCTGCGGCGTAGAGGAGCGATTGTAACCGATATGACCGAGATGGTAACGGTTTACATTGATGGTCAGGCGTATCAGGTGCCCAAAGGCATCAATTTAGTCGATGCGGCCAAGCTGCATGGTACGACGATCCCGGTATTTTGCTACCATCCCAAGATGAATCCGGTTGGCATGTGCCGGGTGTGCTTGGTGGAATTGGGCAGTCTGATGGTGAACCGCGAAACCGGCGAGCCGGAAATCGACGAGAACGGCGATCCCAAAGTTCGCTGGTTCCCCAAGCTGCAAACGGCGTGTACCCAGATGGTCAGCGAGGGGATGGTGGTGCGCACGTCCACCGCGCAGGTGGCCCAGGCGCGCGATGATATTCTGGAATTTATCCTGACCAGCCACCCGCTCGATTGCCCGATCTGTGACAAGGGCGGCGAATGTCCGCTGCAAAATCTCACGATGGCGTATGGGCCGGGCGAGTCGCGCTTCCTCTACGACGATAAGCAGCACCTCGATAAGCACGTCCCGTTAGGCGAATTGATCTACCTGGACCGGGAGCGCTGCATCCAGTGCGCGCGCTGCACCCGTTTTTGTACCGAAGTGGTGGGCGATGACGTGTTGGCGTTCCACGAGCGCGGACGCCGCCTCCAGATCGTGACGATCAGCGATCCCCCGTTTGATACCAAGTTCAGCGGCAACACGACCGACATCTGCCCGGTCGGAGCGCTGACGACGGCGGATTTCCGGTTTGGCGCGCGCCCCTGGGAACTGGACGAAGTGCCGAGTCTGTGCCCGCACTGCCCGGTTGGATGCAATATCAGCGCCAGCACACGACTCGACCGCGACTTCGGCGGCAAGAAGATGATCAAGCGCATCATGCCGCGCCAGAACGAGCAGGTCAACGAAATCTGGATGTGCGACAAGGGCCGTTTTGGACACCATCACAGCCGGTCCCCGCTGCGTATCCAACATCCCCTGGTGCGCCAGGGTGACGAGTTTGTCCAGGTGGATTGGGCGACCGCTTACGAACAGGTGGCGGCAAATCTCAAAAAGCATGGCAAGGGGGTTGGTTTCCTGGCTGGTCCGAGTTTGAGCAATGAAGACCTGTGGGAAATGCGCCGTCTGGCCCGGTTGACGTGCGATGAGTGCGAATTGGGGCTGTGGCCCGCCACCATGACCGGCATCCAACAGGTCACGGAAGTGGGCGTCGGGGTTGGGACACGTTTGCAGGCTATGGGACCGGACAGCGCGATCCTGGTCATTGCCTCGGATATCGAGGAAGAAGCGCCGGTCTGGTGGCTGCAAGTCAAGCAAGCGGCGGATCGCGGCGCGCAGGTGATCGTTGCCAACGGGCGCGCAACCAAGCTGGATCGTGATGCGAAAGAAGTTATTCACTACGAGTACGGCGAAGCGGTCGCGGTGTTGAATTCGTTCGCAGCCCGCGCACGCACTCGCCGGAAGATCGACAAGTCGCTGGTCGAGAATCGCGTGGATGGTTACGAAGCCTACGCCGACGGCTTGAAAGGCACTCGCCAGCCCTATAACGACGCGGCGGATAAACTGCTTGACGCCGAAAATCTGGTTATTTTTGCCGGGAATGAAGGACTGACTCTGGAACAGCATGGCGAATTGATGCAAGCTGCCGCCAATTTGCTGATCATCACCGGGCATGTGGCGCGGCCCAATAATGGCCTTGTCGGTGTGTGGCCGGGCGCGAACTTCCAGGGCGCGCTGGACCTGGGTTTCTCCGCCGAAGCGACCGTCGCCATGTTTGAGGGTGCGCCCGCGATGTGGGTTATTGCCGGAGCCGATCCGGTAGGCGATGATGAGCGGTCAGCAGGCCCGATTGCCGATGCCGAATTCGTGGTGGCGTGTACGCAGTTTATGACGCCGACGGCAAAGCAGGCCGACATTGTGCTGCCGATCCAGAGTTTTGCCGAACGCGAAGGGACTTTCACCAACGGGATGCGCCGTGTCCAGCGGTTCTATATGGCGCAGGGTCCGGTCGGTGAGGCGCTGCCCACCTGGAAGATATTCGCCAATACCGGCGCACGGTTGGGCGGCGACCGCCCGCGTATCGCTGCCGGTCTGGTGATGCGCGATATCACACAGAGTGTGCTGCGTTATGCCGACATGCACTATACCGCGCTGGCCCAGGTTGAGGACCAGTTCCCGCAGGTAGGCGGCCTGGACCTGTACTACGGCGGCACGGCTTACAGCAATTACGGCGGGTTGGGGCTTCAGTGGGCGACGAATGCGGAAAAAGAGCGTTACAAGCTGACCGTTCGCCCGGTGAATGTTGAATCGGGGCGGCCTGATGATGGCCTGCTGCTGGTTCTGGTGCGGTTGTTATATGACCGGGGAACGCTGTTTGGACAGAGTGACATGATGCACCAGCGAATCCCCGCGCCGTATGCCGAGCTTAACGCACAGGACGCGGAACCGCTTGGTATCGCGGACGGTGATTCGATTACAATCTCCGTTGGAGCGTGGCAGGCGGACATAATGGCGCGGGTGAACGGGCGAGCGCCTGCCGGGGTCGTGCTGCTGCCACAGGGACTTGGCGTACCACTGCCCGCTGCCCCGGCGGGATGCGCTGCCCATAAGAGCGAGGAGTGATATCGGCATGTTTGGACCGGGTGAATCCAGTACCGTAATTGAATGTGCCGGAAATGGGACCTGTGCCGCGATCCACGCGATTTTCACCAGCCTGGTTTTGTTTGGCATCCTGCTAACCGGGTTTGCTTATACTACGCTGTTGGAACGCCGTTTCCTGGCCTCGATCCAGTCGCGTATTGGTCCCAACCGGGCGGGGTGGCGTGGGGTGTTACAGCCGGTCGCGGACGGGATTAAGCTGATTTTTAAGGAAGACGTGACGCCTGCTACCGCCGATAAGCTGGTATTCTGGCTGGCTCCGGTGATCAAGGTGGTTCCGGCGATTCTGGTGGTAGCCGTGATCCCGTTGGGTCCCAAAATCGCGGTGCCCTGGTTTGATGGCAAGTGGTACCGCATGTCGCAGGGATTGGTCGATGTGAATGTCGGCGTGCTGTGGGTGTTGGGAATCACCAGCATCGGCATTTACGGAATCGTGTTGGCCGGATGGTCGAGCAACAACAAGTATTCCATGCTCGGTGGTTTGCGCTCGTCAGCGCAGATGATCAGCTATGAGTTGAGCATGGGCCTGACATTTGTAGTGCCGGTGATGCTGGCCGGGTCGATGAGTCTGGTGGACATCATCGAAGCGCAGAATGACACGCCGGTCCTGGGCTGGTATGTGTTCCAGAATCCGCTGTCCGCCCTGATCTTGATGGTCGCGTTACTGGCCGAAGTGAATCGCGCACCGTTCGACCTGCCGGAAGCGGAACAGGAGTTGACGGCGGGCTACCACACCGAATACAGCGGTATGAAATTCGCGCTGTTTTTCATGGCAGAGTATATCGGTATGGTCACGGTGAGCATGATCGGGGCCGCGTTGTATTTCGGCGGGTATCACTTCTTCTTCGTGGACGACGTGCCGATCCTGGGACCGTTAGTATACGCCGCAAAGGTTGTTATCTTGTTGATGGTTATGATCTGGGTGCGCGGCACGTTGCCCCGCATTCGCTATGACCGCTTGATGACGCTGGGCTGGAAGGTCATGCTGCCGTTGTCGCTGCTGGCGGTGGTCTGGACAACGGTGCTGGTCCTGATTTCTGAGGAAGTGAGCGACCTGACATATATCGTATTGGCAATCGTGGCGTCGGTGGTTTTGCTGCTTGGCGCGGCGGTGTTCTTTGGGCGGGTAGGGCGCAAACCTGACATGGCGGTCGGTCAGCCGCGTGTCGAAGTGGTGTCGTTATCCGGTGGTAGGGCTGGTTCGTCGGCGCTGCACGCGGTAGATCGCGTGGCGGGACTGTTCGCGCGGCGGACGCCTGCGCCGCCCGAAACGGGTGCAGGCAGTAGCGGTAGTTCGGAAGCGAGCGAATAAGCGTTATGAATCTGATACGCGGTTTTGCAACAACCATCAAACACGTATTTGAGGGGCCGGTCACGGTCCAATACCCGGAACAAGAGCGTCCAGTTCGTGAACGCTTTAAGGGGCAGCACGCGCTCAAGCGCTACGATAACGGGTTGGAAAAGTGTATTGGCTGCGCATTGTGTGCGGCGGCGTGTCCGGCGGACGCGATCTGGGTCGAGGCGGCTGAGAATACCGACGAGGAGCGTTACAGCCCCGGCGAGCGGTACGCCAAGACCTATGAGATCAACATGCTGCGCTGCATTTATTGCGGCTACTGTGAGGACGCCTGCCCGACCGAGGCGATTGTGTTGGAGCACGAATACCGGCTGAGTTTCAGCGACCGCCGGGACGCGATTTTTACCAAAGATAAGTTGATTGACCCGTCACCGCCGGGCGTGCCAGCGACGCCGCAGCAAACCGAACCCGGCGTGTTTACCCGGTCGATTCCCGATATGTTAGACCCGAAATAGAAGCGGCATGGAGGATGGAGGGGGGCCGTTTGGCTTCCCTTCTAACTTGGGCTACACTGCAACTACGGTCGTAACCACAGGACGGCATCGTATGGAACTTACTCTTTTTGTGATTATTGGAGCGGTGGCGATCCTATCCGCTGCGATGATGCTTATCAGTGAGAACGCCGTGTACAGCGCGTTGTTCTTGATCTTGAACTTCGCCTGTATTGCATTCTTTTTCCTGATGTTGAATGCCCCCTTCCTCGCTATGGTCCAGATCACCGTATATGCCGGAGCGATCATGGTCCTCTTCTTGTTCGTGATCATGCTGTTGGGAGCCGAGCGTATTGCTACATCGTCCTCGCGGTTTCCCTGGATGGTCCCGGTCGTGATTGTGTTGGGACTGGTGTTCTTGATCACGGCGAGTATGGCGATTGTCAACGGTGAAATCGACTTGACCGATCCCGTCGAGACACAGCCCCATATTCGCGTCGTTCATGTGCTTGACGGCGTGCCCCAGGTCGATGTGTACTTGAATGATGCCCTGATCGCTGAAAACCTGGACTTCCGCGCCACATCTGATTTTGAAAGCCAGGAGCCGGGACGTTATACGGTCGCGGTGTTTGCGGCGGGCGCTGATCCCCAATCCGATACCCCGCTGATCGAAAAAACAATCCGGCTGAAATCCGACGAGGCGCTGTCGTTAACGGCAATTGGGCGGTCGGGCGATATCCGGTTAGTGTCGGCGGTCGAGGATATTTCCCAGATCGAGGACAGCAGCGAGCTTCGTATCATGGCGATCAACGCGCTGCCGGAATGGTCGGCGGTCGATGTGTGGAATGATGCCGGGAGCCGGGACCTGCTGATCGAGAACCTGGCGTATGGCGAAGCCTCCGAGGTTGAAGTAATCGATAAGGGAACCTATTCAATTGGGTTATATCCGACCGGCAACGACCGTGACCGGCTGGCCGCTCTGAAGGAGCAAAAATTCGACTCGGCGACCTCGGTGCTGCTGGTCTTCTCGGAACAGCGTGAGCCAGACAACTCGTTTATGGACGTGATCATCAGCCTGGAAACCGATACGCGCCCCGCCTTTGGTGGCCCGGAGGATGTCGGCCAACGGCTGTTTAGCCGCTACGTGCTGCCATTTGAGATGGTGGCGCTGCTGCTGCTGGTTGCCATGATCGGCGCGATTGTACTCACGCACGAGACGCTGACACCGCCGCGCCGCCGGGTGGTACGTCGGCTTGCCAATCCGCCCGCCGGGTTGGACCAGCCCATCACGGGCGAACCCGGCCAGTAACGGGGGGAGAGACACGCTATGGAATCTTCAGGGGTTGCGATTGAACTGTACGTCTTGCTCAGCGCGATATTGTTCATCATGGGCGCGATGGGCGTACTGCTGCGCCGCAA
>JAFGTJ010000473.1 GCA_016934195.1 Anaerolineae bacterium
GACCGCTGGGTGTGGACCACGTTCCACAACTTCCAGTGGGACCTGAATTACGCCAATCCCGCCGTGTTCACCGCCATGCTGGGCGAAATGCTGTTCCTGGCGAACGTGGGCGCGGAAGTGCTGCGGCTGGATGCGGTGGTCTTCATCTGGAAGCAGTTGGGGACCACCTGCGAAGGACTGCCGCAGGTCCACACCATCATCGAGGCGTTTAACCTGCTGGTCAGGATCGCCGCGCCCGCCATGCTGTTTTTGTCCGAGGCGATTGTGCATCCGTCGGTAGTCGCCAGTTATGTGCAGCCTCGCCGCGCGCCGATCTCGTACAACCCGACCCTGATGGCACTGTTGTGGGAATCGCTGGCGACGCGCAAAACAACCCTGCTGCGCTATTCGATGGAACGGCGCTTCGATCTGCCGGAGGGTTGTACATGGCTGAATTACGTGCGCTGCCACGATGACATTGGCTGGACGTTTGCCGACGAAGACGCCGGGGAACTGGGTATCAACGGCTTTGATCACCGCCAGTTTCTCAACCGCTTCTATACCGGCGAATTTCCCGGCAGTTTTGCCAAAGGACTGCCGTTCAACTTCAACCCGGTCACGCGCGATATGCGGATTTCGGGCATGGCCGCATCCCTGGCCGGGCTGGAACAGGCGCTCCATACCGGCAGCGACGAAGACCGCGAATTCGCATTGCGCCGCATTGAATTGATCCATTCGGTGATCCTCAGCGCGGGCGGGATTCCACTCATTTACCTGGGCGACGAGATCGCCATGCTGAATGATACCGGCTACCGGGACGATCCCGACAAGGCCGGTGACAGCCGGTGGGTGCATCGCTGTACGTTCGATTGGGAACGCGCCGCCCACCGCACCGATTCTGCCACCGTGCCGGGCCGCATCTTCGGCACGCTGCGTAAACTGATCGACATTCGCCAGCGGACGCCCGCTTTCGCCAACGGTAAAACGCTGTTTTTCGATACGCATAACCCGCACGTCCTCGGTTACTGGCGCAACCGGGAGGTGCTGGTCCTGGCAAATTTTTCCGAAGAACCGCAGACGGTGCGGATCGGCCATCTGCCGTTTAGCGCCGTCGATCTCGTAACCGGCCAGCCGTTTTCCGGCGGGCTGGATGTGCCATTAGCGCCATACCGTTTTGTGTGGCTGAAGGAACAGGACAATGCCATTTGATATTCACGTCAATCCGCTTGGTCCGGGGGAAGATAACGAAGCAAAGCGCAAACAGTACCGTACCGAGCTAATCGAACGATTTAAAGAATCGCCGGAAGGTCGGGCGCTCCGCGAGGAACACATCGGAATTTCCTGGGCCGACTCGCTGGTCGAGTTCGGTCTGCGCTTTCTTAGCATCACGCCGCCGGAAATGGAACCGGCTGATCTACGCAACATCCTGTACAAATTGTTCCCGCACAGTGTGATGGAACTGAACCTTGACGCCGACCAAGCATTCAAAGAACTGCGCGCATTCTGGGCCTTTTTGAAGCGTGAATTTGACCTGAATAACGCCGACGCCTGCCGGAATGCGCTCAATGATCGGTGCCAAACATGGTTTGAGCAAGAAATGTTCAATCCCGCAAAATTCAGTCCCAGCAAGACAATATTGATGATGGGTGCTATACGCGGTTTTGATGTAATGACCCAAGAAGGCATTAACGCCTGGGTGCGAATCTATAACGCCGAACAAATGAACGACAACAGCGATACGACCCTACGCTTGCGCGCCGAAATCGGGCCGGATGCAGCGCAGGCGCGCGGCCAGGTGAAAGGCGCGATGCGTAAATCCCGGCGCAAAAAGGCCCGCGTCACAAAACAAGATAAGAAAAAATCAGAGGAGACACAGAATCATGACTCGTGAAGTAATCACCACCCCCAACGCACCCGCCGCCGTTGGCCCGTATTCGCAGGCGATCAAGGCCGGGGGACTGGTCTTTGTCTCCGGCCAGTTGGGACTGGTTCCCGGCACGAAAGAATTTGCCGGGGATACCGTCGCCGCGCAGACTGAACAGGCGCTCAAGAACATGTCCGCGATCCTGGACGCCGCCGGAACCGGTATGGCGCAGATCGTCAAAGTCACCGTGCTGCTGGCCGATATCGCCACCTTTGGCGAGATGAACGGCGTCTACAGCACATTTTTCCCCGCCGATCCCCCGGCCCGCGCCGCGTTCGCGGTGAAGGATTTGCCGGTCGGCGGACTGGTCGAGATTGAAGCCATCGCCGCGCTGCCGTAAGAAAGAGGAAAAACTTATGACTCGTGAAATTATCGTCACGTCCAACGCGCCGGGAGCCATTGCCCATTATTCGCAGGGGATTCGGACCGGCAATTTTGTGTTTGTGTCCGGCCAGGGGGGATTGATTCCCGGCACGAAAGAATTCGCCGGAGATACCATCACCGCACAGACCGAGCAGACGCTCAAGAATATCGCCGCGATCCTGGACGCCGCCGGGACCGATATGGCGCACGTCGTCAAAGTGACCGTGCTGCTGACCGATATCAACGATTTCGCCGCGATGAACGCCGTCTACAGCACGTTTTTTCCGACCGATCCCCCCGCCCGCGCCGCCTATGCGGTGAAGGATGCGCCGCTGGGCGCGTTGGTCGAGATCGAGGCGATTGCCGTTATGCCAGACAAGGATCAATAAGCGTAATGCGGGTACTGTTACAGCGGGTGACAAAGGGATCGGTGCGCGTCGATGGCAACGTGGTTGGCTCGATTGACCAGGGCTTCGTGATCCTGGTGGGTGTGGGACATGATGACGGCGAGGCCCAGGCGCAGTGGTTGGCGCGCAAAATCGCCGGACTGCGCGTCTTCGAGGACGAACACGGCAAATTCAACCGTTCACTGCTGGATGTGGGCGGCGGGTGCCTGGTGATATCACAGTTCACGCTGTTTGCCGATGCGCGCAAGGGCCGCCGTCCCAGTTTCACACAGGCCGCCGCGCCCGACGATGCCGCCGTCCTGATCGAACATTTCGCGGATATGCTGCGACAGGCGGGCGTTAATCGCGTGGAAATGGGCGTCTTCGGCGCAATGATGCAGGTGGCGATCTACAACGACGGCCCGGTCACGATCTGGCTGGATACCGACGAGTTGATGGGCGAGAATGGATCATAAATGGTAGGGGCAATTCATGAATTGTTCCTACCACCAACGCGCCGATCCTGATCCTCGCGGGCCAGCAGCAGCGCTTCCAGGTCGTAAATCTCGTCATCGTCCAATGCTTCGATCAGGCGCTCGACGCGGCTGGGCGTTTGGCGCTTGGTCTTGGCGCGGGATGCTCGCGATTCGTCCACTTTTCCCTGGCTATTGCCACCCCAGACGGCGCGCGTGCTTTGCGTCACCGCCGTGAGGATGCTGAGCAGCACGACCACGCTCATGGCAGACGCGCCCATCGAAACCTCCTCGGCGGAATTCAACACTTCGACGATAGCGAGAAACATGATCGTGAAAGCGATCCACAGAATCAACGTCGCGGCAACTCGCCCCCCGTCTTTCATCGTTCACCCCCATGCTGCCCGCTGTGCCCCTGGTCCTCGCGGGCCAGCAGCAGCGCTTCCAGATCGTAAATTTCGTCATCGTCCAATGCCTCGATCAGGCGCTCAATACGGTTGGGGGCATGGCGCTTGGTCTTGGCGCGGGATGCGTCACTGCTGACCGGCTGGCTTCCGTGTCCGCCAAGCCACACCGCTACCGTACTGAGCGTGGCCGCAACTGCGGTAATGGTAATAATGGTCAGCAGTGTATCATCGCTCACCCGCGCGATTGCGCCGCTGTCCATGACCATCGACGTGATGATGATCCCGGTGCAAAATACCCAGATCAATAAGGTTGTGAGTAACCGCATTACGTCACGCATGATGTATTTCCCCCGTGTTTATGGCTGGTGCTGCCTGCCGGAACCTTCCTGATCACGGGCCAGCAGCAGTGCTTCCAGATCGTAAATTTCGTCGTCGTCCAGCGCTTCGATCAGGCGCTCGACGCGGTTGGATGTGTGGCGCTTGGCTTTGGATCGTTGGACCGTATCAAGCCGTTGGCCGCGCGTCCCGGCGAACCAGACCATGCCGGTGCTGATCACGCCCGCGATTGCCATCACCATCACGATCCCGAACAGGACCGCACCCTCAGCGTTGGCAATCGCTCCGGTGGGTGTGGTGAGCAAACCACCAATCAGGGCCGCCATTGCGATCCAGATCACGAGCGTGGCGATCATTCGTGTGGTATCACGCATAATGTCTTGAGTCCTTTTGAATTGTGCGCTGTGCAGCTTTCAGCCATCAGCGGCCAGCGGCCAGCTATCTTTATCGTCAACTGCGTTCCCGGCTGATGATCGTGATCCCGGCCTGCCCGATCAGGTGCCCGGTGACGTTGTGAAAATAGAACGCCAGCAGCGGCAGTCCGATCACCGTCAGGGCCAGGAAGGGCGCAAGAACCAGGACAAACAAGGCCAACGTCGCCGTATACACCCACAATGACAGCAGCGTGCCCAGGTGATCCAGTATCGCGCCGCTTAGCGCCGGGATACGGATAAACTCGTCAGGTCGCCCCGTTTCCACGTAGCGGATAACGCCCATCCAGTACAGGGCGCTGGCCGGGATGCTGTACGCGATGGCAAACAGCGCGGCGCAGGACAGCGCAATGGATACCAGGGCAAACCCCAGGTCATTGTTCCCGACGACGAAAATGGGCACCGTAAACACGCACAGCACCAGGATAACAGGCGTAAAATACACCAGCCAGGCGATGGTTGCAATCAGGCCCTCGGAGAGTATTCGCCCGGTTTCATCGTTGGAGGGCAAGCGTTCGTCTTGCTGTCGGATGATGCGGCGTGCCGTGTATATCTGGTAGCCGGGCCACGCTGCCGGGATCAGGCTCACCAGCGCGCCAATCATAAACTTGACGATCCAGTCCCGATCATCCCAGGGAAACCGAAGTGCGCGGATTACGTCCATAAGTCCCCTCTTAATCATTCTATACGCGGCGAGCGCGCGCGTGTTGCAAATAATTTTTAGGACGCCGCCCGCCATTGGTAGACGGTCTGCGCGGCCTGCTGCCCGGCGAACGCCAGCAAAAAAATCGCGGTCGCGGTGAGCACAATCGCCGGACCGGTAGCGATGTCCTGGTGGTAGGACAGGTAAAAGCCCGCCACGCTCGCCACCGCGCCAATGCCCGCCGACACGAGCATCATCGGCAGCAGGCGCTTGGTCAGCAGATTCGCGGCGGCGGCGGGTGTCACCAGCAGCGCCACCATCAGCGCGATCCCGACCGTTTGCAGCGCGAC
>JAFGTJ010000089.1 GCA_016934195.1 Anaerolineae bacterium
CCCATGCCGGGAGCCGATCTTGACGCGCAGCTCCCGGTACTGGTACAATGTGAACCACGATACGCCCCCATAGCTCAGAGGATAGAGCGTTGCCCTCCGGAGGCAGAGGCCCAGGTTCGAGTCCTGGTGGGGGTACCAGCCCCAAATCGCCCACAGTGGCGGTTTTTTTGTGTGTGCTGCCGCGACACCGTTGGAAAAAACCAATGGGACACAGATGAACGCAGATACACACAGATTAAAAACCGAAAAATCAGCGTGTACCCATGTTTATCTGCGCCCCAATAGCATTCGTCTTACGGCGTGTCCAGCGCAGCGCGTAACTGGGCCGCCAGCACGCCTACCGCGCCGGGACCATCTGCGCCTGCCCGGACCAACGCGCTGCCCACGATGAAGCCGTCCACCAACCCGTTCATAGCGCGCGCCTGTTCCGGCTGGCTGATACCGAAACCAAGTACGAGTCGCTGGTTTGTTTGTTCCGCCTGGGATCGCACCCGCTGGATAAAATCGGCCAGATCGGGGGGGAGATCGCGGCGCGCACCGGTCACGCCCGTGACCGATACCATGTAAACGAATCCGGTTGCCTGCTGCGTCACCAATATGATCCGCGCTGTGCTGCTGGTGGGGGCCAGGAAAAAGACCAGCGCCAGCCCTTCCCGCGCACAGATCGCCATCAAATCGGCGGCTTCCTCCGGCGGCAGGTCCGGGACGATCAGGCCATCGGCTCCGGCGATCTTGGTGTCCTGTACAAATGCTTCCAGTCCGTAGGATAACAGCGGGTTCAGGTAGCCCATCAGCAGCATCGGCTGGTGGATGCCGCGATCTCGCAAGGCGCGCACCGCATCCAGGCAGCGCCGCACCGTGATCCCGTTTTCCAGCGCGACCTGGGTCGCCGCCTGGATGGTAGGGCCATCGGCCAGCGGGTCGCTAAACGGGATACCGATCTCGAAGCCGTCAGCGCCTGCACCGGCCATCGCCTGGATCGCGGCCAGCGAGTCGTCGTAGGTCGGGTAGCCGATGGGATAGTATGGCAGAAACGCGGCGCGGTGTTCGGTATCAGCGCGGGCGAACATCGCGGCGAGCGCGGTGATTCCCTGTTGGATTATCAATTCACTCATTGCTCGACTCCCAGTTCCTTGATCACGGTGTCCAGGTCTTTGTCGCCGCGCCCGGACAGGTTGACCAGAATAATCGAATCCGGCGGCATGGTAGGCGCGCGCTTGATGGCTTCCGCGACGGCATGGGCGCTTTCCAATGCGGGGATAATGCCTTCCTGCTGGCTGAGGACCTGAAAAGCGTTTAACGCTTCCTCGTCGGTTGCCAGCGTGTAATAGGCGCGTTCCATGTGGCGCAGGTGAGCGTGTTCCGGCCCAACCGAGGCGTAATCCAGCCCGGCGGAAACGCTGTGGGTGTTTTTGATCTGGCCGTCGGTATCTTGCAACACAAACGAGCGCGTGCCGTGCAGCACGCCGGGCCGCCCGATATCGGGATCGGCAAAACGCGCGGCGTGTTCCCCGCTGGCGATGCCGCGTCCACCGGCTTCCACGCCGATCAAGTCCACGTTATCATCGTCACGGAAAGCGTGAAACAGCCCAATCGCGTTGCTGCCGCCGCCCACGCACGCGATGCACACGTCCGGCAGTCGGCCCACCTGATCGAGCATTTGCGCGCGCGCCTCGATCCCGATCACGCTTTGGAAGTCGCGCACCATCAGCGGGTAGGGGTGTGGTCCCAATGCCGAGCCGAGCAGGTAGTAGGTGGTGCGGACGTTCGTCACCCAGTCGCGGATCGCCTCGTTGATGGCGTCTTTCAGGGTTTTGCTGCCGCTGTCCACCGGGATCACGTCCGCGCCGAGCAGCTTCATACGGAAGACATTAGGGCGCTGGCGGGCAATATCGACGCTGCCCATATAGACGTGGCATTCCAGGCCAAGCAGCGCGCTGGCGGTGGCTGTCGCGACGCCGTGCTGTCCCGCGCCGGTTTCGGCCACGATGCGGCGCTTGCCCATACGCTGCGCCAGGAGCGCCTGCCCTAATGCGTTATTGATCTTGTGCGCGCCGGTATGGGCCAAATCCTCGCGCTTGAGGTAAATGCGTGCGCCGCCCAGGTGTTCCGAGAGGCGTTCGGCGTAGGTGATGGGCGTCGGGCGACCGGTGTAAGTCGCTTGCAGCGCCGCCAGCCGCGCCTGGAACGCGGGATCGGCCAGCGCGGAATCATACGCGGTGGTCAGTTCGTCCAGGGCGGGAATCAGCGTCTCCGGCACGAAGCGCCCGCCGTAGTCGCCGTAGTAGCCGCGCGCGTCGGGCACGTCCGCCGTATTCGCGGGAATGTAGGGGGTGTTGTTTGTCATCGTGATCCTATCGATACTCATCTGGGCGCGGCAAGCGCCGACCAAAGGTCGGATGCGCCCCTACGGAAGCAATTTGCAGGTAAACATTACATGCCGACCGTTGGGCTGCGCCGTTCCATCAGCACCACGTCTTTCCAGACGCCGTGAAGCTGGCCGATCCGCTCCCTCACGCCGATCACGCGAAAGCCGCACGCTTTATGCAGACCGACGCTGGCGTCGTTGTCGGGAAAGATGCCGGACTGCAAAGTCCAGAATCCGGCCTGCTCGGAGGCGACGATCAGCGCATTGAGCAGCGCTCGACCAACACCCCGTCCGCGTGCCAATGCCGCGATGTAGATGCT
Organism: Anaerolineae bacterium; assembly: GCA_016934195.1. GTDB lineage: Bacteria > Chloroflexota > Anaerolineae > Aggregatilineales > Aggregatilineaceae > JAFGTJ01. The sequence continues at coordinate 2,689 of JAFGTJ010000089.1, forward strand.
GTGTTCGGCTACGCCCGCATAGATACAGCGCCCCGATACTGGGACCAGCGCGGCCCAGCCAAGTATCTGATCGCCATTCCGAGCAACAAGGCGGCACCGGTCCAGGTGTGCGGCGTTCCAGGCATCCCAGGAAGGAGTCTCAGTTTCAAACGTTGCCAGCCCGGTGTCGATGCCTTCCTGGTAAATGCGGAGCACCTGCGGCCAGTCTGCCGGAGTCATGGCCTCAATACAAAAGCCACGCACCGTCGCGACGAAATCGCGCACCCGGTCGGGAGTCTTGATCCCCGGTGTGCCGTTCTCGATGCCGCTGGCCGTATCAACCGCCCAGGGCTGAATCGCCTGGACGCGCGCGGCGACATTTTCCGGTTTCAGGCCGCCCGCCAGCATCAGGCGCGGGACAAGCTCGCGGGCTGCTAACGCGACGTCCAGGCTGGCCTGTTCGCCCGTGCCGCCGTAAAGGGCCTTGTGATAGGCGTCCACCAACAGCAAGGGCAGGCGCGGATTCTCCGGTGCGTGGGGCAGGTAGCGCACGGCCAGATCACGCACTTCGGCGGCGCTGCGGGGCCGGATCGCCTTGTAAGCGCGGCCCTGGAGCGCGGCCAGCAGGTCCGGCGGTTCGTCGCCGCTGATCTGCGCGGCATCCAATCCGGCGGACTCCATGATTTGGGCGATCTCGGCGGCGCTGGCGTTCACAAACACGCCGACCAGCAGCGGGCAGCGGTCGCCCAACCGGACGCGCAGCTCATCCGTGATGGCGCGGGCGGTTTCCGGCGTGATGGCGCGTGGGCTGGGCGGGTAAAAGTTCAGACCCAACAGATCGGCCCCAGACTCAGCGCACAGCAGCGCGTTATCAAACGTGGTGACGCCGCACAATTTGATCCGTGTCATGATATTGCCTGCCTGGGTTGGGTGCTGAGTTCGCGGACCAATGCGGCGATATCGTCCGCCTTGACCAGCGACTCACCTACTAAAATCGCGTGCGCGCCGACCGCGCCCATCTGCCGGACGTCTGAGGCGGTAAAAATACCACTTTCGGCTACCAGCGTCACGGAGTTGGGGACTTGCCGCATTAAACGAGCGGTGGTATCCAGGTCCACGTCAAACGTTCTCAGATCGCGGTTATTGATGCCGATCAGGGGCGGATCGATCCGCAGCGCCCGGTCGAGTTCGTCCGCGTCGTGAACCTCGACCAGCGCGGTCATGCCCAACCCGGTGATCAGGGCGTGCAGATCGGCCAACTGCGCATTTTCCAACGCGGCGACGATCAGCAGCACGGCGTCCGCGCCTGCCGCGCGCGCCTCGTAGACCTGATAGGGATCGATCACAAAATCCTTACGCAGCACCGGCACATCCACCGCCGCGCGCACGGCGGTCAGGTAGTCCAGGTGGCCCAGGAAAAACTGTTCGTCGGTCAGGACCGAGATCGCCGCCGCACCGTGTTGGGCGTAGATCGTACCAAGCGCCACCGGATCGAAGTTTTCGACCAGCAGACCTTTGGACGGCGAGGCGCGTTTGACCTCCGCGATCAGGGCCACCGTGTCGCGGCGCACGGCGGCCCGCATGTCGCGCGGCGGGAACGCTTCCCGTGCTGCTGCGATCACCGATGCCGCGCTCGCGCGGACCTTGCGCGCCGCGATTTCCTCGACCTTGTGCGCCAGAATCTGGTCGAGCACGGTATCCGTGCGGACGTAATGGCTACCCATGCGCGGCGATCTCCTGGGTGTGCGCGATCAGGGTATCCAATTTGGCAAGCGCCGCGCCACTGTCGATCACGTCGGCGGCGCGTGCGATGCCCGCCGGAAAATCGTCCACCAGACCGCCGGCCATCAACGCGGCGGCGGCATTCAGTAGCACCACGTCGCGCTTGGCGCTGTTGACCTCGCCGCTGAGCACGCCGCGCAGGATGCGGGCGTTTTCCGTCGCTTCGCCGCCGAGCAGGTCGGAGATATGAGCCGTGCCGAGTCCCAACGTGGTCGGGTCCAGGTCGAAGGTGCGCGTTGCCCCGTTCTCGTAGATGCTGACCTGATTTGAGCCGGTGGTGGTCAGTTCGTCCAGGTTGCCGTAGCCGCACACCACAATCGACTTGATCGCGCCCAATGCGCCGAGCACGTTGGCGATGAACTCGGTCAGGTCCGGCGTAAAGACGCCCATCAACTGGCGTTTCGCGCCCGCCGGATTGGTCAGCGGTCCCAGGATGTTAAAAATGGTGCGGATACGCATCTCGCGGCGCGGACCGATGGCGTGCCTCATGGCAGGATGCAGTTTGGGCGCGAGCAGGAAGCCAATCCCGATCTCGTCCACGCACTGGCCGACCTGCTCCGGCGTGAGGTCCAGATTCACGCCCAGTTCGGCCAAAACGTCCGCGCTGCCGCATTTGCTGGTCGCGGCGCGGTTGCCGTGCTTGGCGATACGCAGACCCGCGCCCGCCGCCACAAACGCGACGGTCGTGCTGATGTTGAACGTACCGGATTTGTCGCCGCCCGTGCCGCAGGTATCCAGCAGATCGCCGTTAGCCTGGGTCGGGACCCGCACCGCGTTGGCGCGCATAGCCCGCGCGCTGCCGATGATTTCCGCTTCGGTTTCGCCCTTCATGCGCAGGCCCATCAGGTACGCGCCGATCTGGGCTTCGGATGCCGCGCCGGTCATGATTTGAGTCATGACGGCTTCGGCCTCGTCTTCGCGCAGGTGTCCGAATCGGCTGATTACGTCGATGGCGCGTTGAATGTCGATGGTCATGATGTCTCCTTAGTTTTTGGTTATTAGTGATTGGTTGTTGGCAATCGGGTTTGCCTGGTGTCCATCCTTGAAACCAGGAACCAACAACCAACAACTAATCACTTTTTACAGTCGATTTTCCAGGAAATTCTTCAAAATGCGGGTGCCGAACTTGGTCAGAATGCTTTCTGGGTGAAACTGCACGCCCACGATGGGATAGTCCTTGTGGCGCAGCGCCATGACTTCGCCCGCCTCGGTGAACGCCGTGACCGCCAGCGAATCGGGCAGCGGTTCCTCCACGATCAGGCTGTGGTAACGGGTCGCTTCAAATGGGCTGGGAACGCCGGTGAACAGCGGCGTTCCCAGGTGGTAGATCATGCTGGTTTTGCCGTGCATCAGACGCGGCGCACGGACCACTCGCCCGCCGAATACCTGCCCGATACACTGCTGGCCCAGGCAAACGCCTAAAACCGGCGTCGTCGGTCCCATTTCGCGGATCACGTCCATCGAGACGCCGCCGTCATCGGGCGTGCCCGGTCCTGGCGAGATTACGATATGGGTGGGATTCATGGCGCGGATCGCGTCCAGCGTGGTCTGATCGTTGCGCCTGACGTGCAGGTCCGCGCCGATCTCGCCCATAAGCTGCACAAGGTTGTAGGTAAAGCTGTCGTAGTTGTCGATTACCAGGATCATCAGGTCTGCTCCTATGCCGGATTCAGTGCTTGCTTTTGGCGGCGTTCAGCCTTGCGCCGGATTCGATTCCACACGCCGGTAAAGCCTATTGCCTGCCGCATGGTAAAAAGTGTCTGTTTAGTTTCCTCGCGGACGCGCAGCGTGCCTTCGTACAGAATTTCCTCGACCAGCCCCGGCACGTCGTACAGCGCGCGACGCTCGCGGATCGGGTCCAGGAAGGCATTGAGTGCGGCGGCAAGCGCGTGTTTTACCTCAACATCGTTCACCGTCCCGGCGCGGTAGCGTGCCTTGAAATCTTCGACC
>JAFGTJ010000474.1 GCA_016934195.1 Anaerolineae bacterium
CTGGGCCAGATCAACGACAGTAGGGGCGCTGCTTGCCGCGCCCTGGTCAGGGACGTATTTCCCTTAATAAGCGAACCATGATCGCTGTCCCCCTAAACCACAAGGGGCGCATCCGAAGCCATTCCCGGCCTCTCGACGCGCCCCCCAACCGGTATTCCGGCGGATTAATCCCACTCGTCCATCAGTTCTTGTTCCGATACGATGTGCCGGGGATAAAGCTGTTTGTGCTGCTTGGCGACCGCTGGCGGCAGTTTGTGGTGATCGCTTTCCTCATACGAGATATTGCGCGAGATCACGCGGCGGTCGGGCGAGGCGAACAGCACCACGTCCGACTCGATCACGCGGGCGGGCATCACGATCAGGCCCGATCCCAGCCGGGTATTGTGACCCACGCACCCGCCCATCACCGGCTGGCCGGTATCCTCGAAGTCGCCCCGCGCATTGAGCGCCCGCAGCGGTCCCGGCAGCAGCTTAAAATCGGTGAAGGTGGTGCCCGCGCCGACAAAACTCCGGCGTCCGACCACGCACATCTGCAAACAGGTATTCTGCGCCACGATGGAGTAATCCATCAGGACCGTCATGAACAGCGCGGCCCGGAACGGTAGGAAACAGCGGTTGCCGATGGCGCTCAGCATTACCTGGCACCCCTGCGCGATATTGACATAATCGCCGATCACGCTGTTGTCGATCACGGCTCCCGGCCCGATATAGCATCTGCGCCCGATGGTGGTTGGCCCAATAATGACCGCCGACGGGTCAATGATGGTGCCTTCGCCCACCTGGACCACTTTGGAGCACGACAGCACCTGTTTTTGTTCCAGGATCGCGCGCCACAGAATCCGCAGCGCGTCCAGGTTGTGCTCGGTGATGCGTTTCTCGAACCGCTTCCCGCGCGAGAATGCGCCCAGGATCACGTTGGCGTAATAGACGTGAATCCAGCTATCAATCGACAGGCACGAACGGTCGGTCAGCAGGTGAGTCAGGCCAAACCGCGCGCTGTCGGCGTCGGTTTCGTCGTAAATATTGCGCATCGAGGTCGGCAGGTTGTAGTAGCCGATCTCCTTGAAGCCGCTGAAGATCGGAATTTCGCGGCATTGGCGCGGCTCGACCGAACCGGGCGGGAAGTACCACAGGTCCAGCGGGTAATAGAGCGGCTGGCCGTGCATATCGCGCACCGGCTCCAACCGCGAGAGCGGCACCGCGTATTTGTTCCAGGCGTTGTCCTCGGCGGGCAGTACGGCCCGGCTCGGCAGCCCGCTGGACCGGGCCTGCTCAAAGAACTCGATGAAAAATTCCCGGTCGAAATACAGGTTATCGCGGTAAACCAGGATTTCGTCGGGCGTATCGTCCGGCGAAATGCGCTTGGGCAGGTCGCGCACCGAGTCCAGCGGGAACTCGGCGCGGGACCCGCCGATCACCGCATCCAGGATATCGGTATGGTGCATTTTTAGCGGCTTGTTGAGGACGTTCAGCTCGCGCGCCGGTTCGTTGAACGGCGAAACCAGGTGATTGTCTTCGATTACGAATTTTCGCATGGAACTATGTCCCACCTACCCATTATGCAGCCAGTCCAGCAGCGTGTTTGTGAAGCGTTCCGGCGAGTCCATCATGATGAAGTGCCCGGCGTCTTCAAACCACTCGATGCGGGCATGACTGACCCCCTGTTTGAGCGTTTTGTTTTCGCTGGGGCGCACGATAATGTCGCGTTTGCCGTACATCCCCATCGTGGACATGCTCACCCGGTTCAGGTCGGGCCGCAGATCGGTTTGCCGCAGCGTGCCGATGCTCTGGAAAAAGGAATCCATGCTGATTTTGGATGTGTCTCTCGCCATCATGCGCGACATCGCCCGCCCATCACGCGCCATCAGGTAGCTGTAACCGCGCAGGAACAGCAGCAGTCCCCGCCCGCCGAACAACCAGAACACCGACGCGACCGTCGGGTTGCCGGACAGTTTCAGCAGCAAATTGAGCGAATTGCCGTTGATGGGGGAGCCGATTACACACACCTTGACCACTTTTTCGGGATGCTGGATCGCGGTGCTCAGGGATACCGTGCCGCCCATCGAGTGGCCGATCAGGGGCGCTTTTTTGATGCCCAGGCGCTCCATGAACTGGTAGACCATTTCGACGTAAGTGGGCACGGTAAAAGACTCGCGGCGTTCCTGGGGTTGGATGTCGGTCACCAATCCCGATTCGCCAAAGCCGAAAAAGTCCAGGGCATAGGTGCGAAACTCGCTGCCCAGGACCTCAATGGTATCACGCCACAATTCCCACGACCCCAGCCACCCGTGCAGCAATAACACCGGGCGGCCACGCCCATAGGTTTCGTAGTGAATAATCCCCGGATCGGTAACAAGTGATGGCACGTCCGGTGCAACCTCCAGACTACAAACAGCCCGCGCAGGCCGGAATGCCTGGCAGCATTATTTCCAGGTAGCGCGCTTTGCTCCCCACCACCCAACCACGCGCCGCGCTACCGGGACACGCCCCGGCAGGTGTACGCCGGTGAAGTCTGTTGGTTGCTGTCTCAGGTATCCATCTCTTCCAGGATGGAATACAGCAGTTCCAGCAGCACGTTTTTCACGCTGTCCTTTTCCGTCGCAATACAGGGCAGCAGCTTCACGTTTTCCTCAATGCGTAACGCGATGCGGAGGTCTTCCGGCGACCAGGCTTCGGGGTGATCCTGTTTGTTGGCCGCGACCACATACGGCGTCGGTGCATAGGCGCGGAACGTTTCCAGGATGCTTTTCGCTTCGCGGAATGTTTCGGGTTTGGCGCTGTCAACCATCACCACAAAACCGAGCATCCCCTCAGCGAGAATCTCCCACATGAAATCGAACCGGCGCTGGCCGGGTGTTCCGAACAGGTACAGAACCAGGTCATCATCGACCGTGATACGCCCGAAGTCCATGGCAACGGTGGTTTCGGCTTTGGTGCCGTACTCTGCCGAGTCAGGGGAGATACCTTCGTCGGTGGTGACGACATCAATCTCGCTGATGGATCGGATGAATTCGGTCTTGCCCGCGCTGAAGGGGCCAGTGATGACCATTTTGACTGTTTGCATGGGCATTGGCGGTCTCACTCTTCTGAATAATTGCGCCTGCGTTGGGCAGGGCGCTCAGAGATAAATAAGATAACGACTCGCTAGCTTTCCTTGATCTTGGCGATCAGACGTTCAACAACACTACGCTTGACGGAGGGGGCCTGGGCGGTGGAGCGCCGTCCGCTGCTGGTGGCGGCAGCCTGAGCCTTCGGCTGCTGCATACCGGGCGACTTGACCATTTCGACCAGCCCGGCTTGCAAAAGCCCGTAGACCACCTTGCGGATTTCGGTATCGGTCATGTTGCAGGCTTTAGCGATCCGGCGAATAGAGTTATTGGGATTGATAAACGACACCACGCGCCACTGTTCCACGCTGAGGTGGATGCCCCGGAACTTATCACCCGGCGCGTCGTCTGGGAACTTGAGCGCGAAATCCAGATTGGGCAGTTCTTCTTCGAGCGGCTTGGTTTCCTCGATGAGGCGCGTCCCCTCGATGATCACGTTTTTCAGATCGATGGGCACCGTGATACGCTCGGCGGGTGGGGGGACATTTTCATCAAACACAAATGGCTCGCTGGTCCAGGTCATGATGTCGTACATAATCCCGACGGTGTGCTGCTTGAGGCTGCGCACGATGTCGGCCTGGGTCACGTAGTTGGCATTGATCAGCATCAGCGCCAGGGCCTTATCCGAATATTTGCTGCCGCGCTGCTTGATCACGCGCGCCTGCTCCGCGTTGAGTTTGCCCGCTTTGTGCAGCACGTTTGCCAGGTGGCCGTCCTGGTCGCCCATCATCGCCAGGATCAGGCGGCCTTCCTTAAAGCACGCCAGGACCCGTTCTTCGCCCGCGATGACTTTGGGGCGTTTGATCCCGGCTCCATCGGTGATGGTTTCGTTGGTGACAATTGGTTCGTAAATACGCAGCGTGCCGGTTTTTTTCGCCAGATTGATCAGGTGTAATATCTGAGTTGTGCTGAAATCTGCCAGATTCCCTTTAAGCGCCATTGACCCTGTCCCTACCCGGAATTAAGCGTGGCTGGAGCGACCATTGCACGACTGTCGGCATTATATCCTGCTGCCAGAAGCGAGTCAAGCGGGCCGACTCCGCCCTCACACACCATGTTTCTTCTTATTGTACCTTTATTTTTGCTAAACGGTAAAATCCTGTTCGTGTAATTGGCGCAGCCGGTGAATGCGCCGGATCACTTTGAGTTTTGTCGGCCAACTGTGCCGGTTGCTCACTACGCTCCCCGGCTTTGATCGCCAGGGGCGCGACATCCTTACCTATTGCACAGAACATCTGCACAGAACAGCGATTTTATCCTGCTACACTCACCAGTGTACACAATATTCGCCCCGGTTTCGATAGGGCACTAGACCTATTCTCAGGCAAAACGAATGCCAGGGCAAGTCGGTGTCCTGCGTCGGGCGTATTCGGATAGTGGGGCAAAAAATGCACCACAGAGACACGGAGGACACAGAGTTTCTCTTTTGAAGAGAAAAAGCAGGAGAAAAAA
>JAFGTJ010000475.1 GCA_016934195.1 Anaerolineae bacterium
ATCGCCACGCAGCCGCGATCAATGGCCCACAGGTCGGTCCCGACTTCGGTGGTATCGCCCGTTGGCGCGGCTCCCCCGATCCAGTAATACGGGCGACCATAGGGATCAATGCGCGTGATCAGTTCGTCGTTATATTTACGCAAGCCCTGCCGGACCACTTCATAGCCTTTGATCTGGTCCAACGGCAAACCGGGAATATTGACGTTGAGCAGTGTCAGGGGCGGCAGTTTGTGATGTAAACCCAACTCGATCACCTGCCGGGCGACGACTCCCGCTGCGCTGAAGTCGGCTTCCGGTGAGCGATCCGCCAGCGAAAACGCGATGGCCGGTTTGTGCCAGATCACCGACTCGAACGCCGCCGACACGGTGCCGCTGTAAGTCAGGTCTTGTCCCAGATTCGGGCCGAGATTGATGCCGGATACGACGAGATCAATCGGTTCTTCGATGAAGCCCAGCAGCGCCAAAGACACCGAATCCGACGGTGTTTCGGAAGTCGCATACGCTTTGACCCCCTTCACCGGGAAGGTCGGCACCGGGTCAACACGCAGCGGTTTGTGCATGGTTTTACGGTGGCCGGTCGCGCTCTGGTTTTCCCTGGGCGCGACGACGGTCACGGTGCCAAACGGCAGCATGGCCTCGGCCAATGCCGCGATACCGGGCGCGTGAACGCCATCATCGTTTGAGACGAGAATGTGCATGATTTATTTGTCCATTCCTATCTTGAGTCAGGGTAGAAACTCCAAACAGCCGGTATCCACCTGGCTCAGATCGTTGTAGAAACCGCGCCGGTATTCGGGCAGCAGCAGGGCGATCTGGTACATGGCCTGGACCGTCATGTAGTGGAGTTCGTCGCGGGGGATGCGCTTGCGTCCCTCGGTACGGAAACGGAACGCAGACCCAAACCGGACCGTGACCGGCGCGCGGCGCAACCGCTTGAGGGAACCGGGAAACTCGTGCGTTCCCTCTACGCCGACCGGCACGATCACGGCGTCGGCTTTGGTGGCGATGTAGCTCATGCCGTCTTTGGCTTCGATCAAAGCCGGATTGCGCGTGCCTTCCGGCGCGATCAGGACCGGGTAGTCTTGTTTGAGCAGCGCGAGCGTACTTGCCAACGCCTGACGGTCCACTTCGCCGCGCCGGATCGGGTACACGCCCCAACTGTCTGCCATCAGGCGGATCAAAGGATTCCGGTAGTTCTCGACCTTCGACATAGGCACCAGAAAACGCGACCTCACCGCCCCCGTGACCACAAACGGATCGATGGCAGAGATGTGATTTATCGCCAGCAGCGTCGGTCCGGCGGCGGGAATGTGTTCCAGGCCCTCGACCTGCACCTTGACCAACAGCCGGAAACCGATTTGCCGCAGCAGCACGTCACGGATGAAGCGCCGCCGCCAGGTGTAGCGCTCTTGCCGTTCGACTGATGTGTGGACCGGGGCGCTAAACGACGTGTCAGAGGTTGTCACAGTGTCTCACTTTACCTTGTTTTATTTTTTGCGTGGTTTATCTTGCTTAAGCTGGCGGACTTCCGCGGGCGAAAGCTCACGCCACTGGCCGGGTTCAAGGTGGCCGATTTCCAGAAACTCGATTTTGACGCGTGTCAGCTTTTTAACCGGGTGGCCCAACATGGCACCCACGCGCCGGATTTGCCGCTTGCGGCCTTCGCGCATCACGAGTTCCAACAAGGTATCATCTTCGCGGCTTTGCAGCACGCGCACTTTGACCGGAGCCGCTTTTTTGTCGTCCAGCACAATGCCGCGCCGCCACGCATCCAGCGTCTCGGTAGTAGGCACACCCGCCACCAGCGCGTGGTAGGTCTTGGTATGTCCGTAGCGGGGGTGCATCAGCTTATCGGCCAGCTCGCCGTCATTGGTCAGGATGATCAATCCTTCGCTTTCAGTATCCAACCGCCCAACCGTGAACAAGTGGCCCTCATGCGGGATCAGGTCGCGGACAATGCGGCGGGAATCCTGCGGCTGACGCTTATTGGTGGATACCACACCGCGCGGCTTGTTGAGCAGATAATACACGAAACCCGGCGCTTTAAGCGCTTCGCCATCGACCCGTACCGTGTCCTGTGACAGATCGGCTTTGTCACCCAGTTGGGCCACGTTACCGTTGACCGTGACACGCCCCTGGCGGATCAGGTCTTCGGCGGCACGGCGGGACGCGATGCCCGCCTGCGAGAGTAATTTTTGCACTCGTTCAGTCATGTTTTGTTTTATCCGGTGTAGCGAACCACAACCAGCGTGGTATCGTCGAACGGGGGAGTATCGCCAACGAACGTTTCAAGCGAAGCGAGAATGGCTTTCATAATATCGCCTGCCGGAAGTTCCATCGAGGCGCGCACCGCTTCCACCAGCCGGTCCTCGCCGTAGGGTTCGCTCTTAGCGTTTTCGGCTTCGGTGAGGCCATCGGTATAGAAGACCAGCACATCGCCCGGTTTTAACTGGTATTCGACCGCTTCGACCGGCAGGTCCTCAAACCAACCCAGCGGACGCCCGCCGCGCGGCAAAAATTCGTGCGCTTGCTGCTCGTGCCGGTAAAGCAGCGGCAGGTTATGACCGGCGTTTACCCCAGTGATGCGCCCTTCGGGATGCAGAATGGCATAATACACGGTGACGAACATGCCAGACTGCGTTTCCTTCAGAATGCTGATGTTGGCCTGCCGGAGTGTATCTTGTGGCGTCGGAGCCGACAGCGCCACGCCGCGAATAAAGCTGCTGGCAACCGCCATGAAAATCGCCGCTGGTGCCCCTTTATCCGACACATCGGCGATCACGACGCCCAGGTCGCTTTCACCCAACCGGAATACGTCGTAAAAGTCGCCCGCCACCTCGCGCGCCGAGCGCCAATCCGCCGCGACTTCGTAGCCGGGGATGGTTGGCAGGACACTGGGCAGCAGTCCGCGCTGGATATCACGCGCCATCTGGAGTTCCTGTTCCATGCGGCCTTTTTCGACCGCTACCTGATACAGGCGCGCATTTTCGATGGCGACCCCGGCTTGACTGGCAAAGGCGGTCAGCAGTTCCAGATGGCCTTTGTTAAACAGGCCCACATGCAGGCGATTGTCCACATACACTACTCCGATCAATTTCTCCTTAATCGGAATGGGCACGCACAGGATCGAGCGCAGTCCCAGAATCATGATGCTTTCGCCGCGTTTGAAGCGGTTGTCGTACTGGGCATTATCGGTCAGCAACGCCTGCCCGGATTCCCGGACTCGTTCGAGAATGGTGGTGCTCACCTGGAATTCCGGCGATTCGAGATCGCTACGGTCGATGCCGCGCGCCACTTTAAAAACCAGATCGTCCTGCTTTTCGTCATACAGCATCAAAAAACCGCGCTCGGCCCCGGTCACTTCGATCACCCGATCCATGATGTTTTCCAGCACTTCGTCCAGGTCCAGGCTGGAATTCAGGGTGCGCGTAATTTCGTACAACGTCGCCAGGTGTTCGGGATTCGGTCCTGGCTCAGCGGGCTGAGCATTGGTCATGGCTGTATCCTTCTCTGCGTGGAATGCCCCGCATTATAGCATCGCCCGGCGCATTGTGCCTACTACGTTGCCCGGTGCGTTATAATCGGCGGCAGCAAAGCATTTAGACTGTACCCCCATTTGAGGAGTTTAGTGATCGATGAATCCGTATGAATTTGTAGAAACGCACCGTGACGCATTTCTGGACGAGCTAAAAGAGTTCCTGCGCATTCCCAGTATCAGCACCCTGTCCGAACACAAACCGGATATCCGGCGCGCGGCGGACTGGCTGCGGCAGCACTTCGAGCAGATCGGTTTGACGCGCACGGAGATAATCGAGTCGGCGGGCAACCCGTTTGTATACGCCGAATGGCTGGGGGCCGGGCCGGACGCGCCGACCGTCCTGGTCTACGGCCACTATGATGTGCAGCCCGCCGACGATCCCGACGGCCAATGGAAAACCGACCCGTTCGAGCCGGTGGTCAAGGACGGCAGTCTATACGCGCGCGGCGCAACCGATGACAAAGGCCAGACGTTTACCCAGATGAAAGCAGTACACGGCTTACTGGCCGCCGGACAAATGCCGGTCAATATCAAGTTCATCATCGAGGGCGAGGAAGAAAGCGGCTCCGATCACATTCACGGCTTTGTCCGCGAGAATCCCGATCTACTCAAGACCGATGCCGTGATCGTCTCCGATACCAGCATCCTGAGCCTGGACCAGCCCTCGATTGTGACCGGCTTGCGCGGCATGACCTACCTGGAAATCGAGGTGCAGGGACCGGATCACGATCTGCATTCCGGCATGTATGGCGGCGTCGTGCAAAATCCGGCGCAGGCATTGGTCCACATCCTGGCCGCGATGCACGACGACCAGGGCCACATCCTGGTGCCGGGATTCTATGACCGGGTGCGCGTGCTCAGTGACGCGGAACGGACCGAGCTTGCCAAAGTGCCCTTCAGCCTGGAACGCCTCAAGGACGAAACCGGCCTGGATACCCCTTGGGGCGAGCCGGAATACCAGATGCACGAACGGCTTGGCATCCGGCCCACGCTGGAAATCAACGGGTTGGTGAGCGGTTGGACCGGCGAGGGCGCGAAAACCGTTTTGCCCGCCAAAGCGCTCGCCAAAGTGAGCTGCCGTCTCGTACCGGACCAGGACCCCAAAGAGATCGAATCCCTGGTCCGCCAATACGTGACCAGCATCACCCCGCCCGCCATTACCAGCACGGTGCGCCGCCTGCACGATGGCATGTGGGCGGTGGTCGATCCCGACTCGCCCTATATGCGGGCAGCGGTGCGCGCCTACGAATTTGGGTTTGGCGCACCACCGGTCTTCATGCGCGAAGGGGGATCGATCCCGATTGTGGGCACGTTCCAGAAAGTGCTGGACGCCCCGGTGATCCTGATGGGATTCGGGCTGCCGGACGACAATCTGCACGCGCCCAACGAAAAATTCAGCCTGGAATGCTTCTATCGCGGCATGAAAACGGCCATCAAGTTTTACCAGGAAGTCGGCGCGCTCTAATAGCGGGATAGTTTAACGCAACACGGGAACCGCCTGGTTCCCGTGTTTTTGTTGAGGCGACGGTGGGAATCGAACCCACGATAAGGGTTTTGCAGACCCTCGCCTTACCACTTGGCGACGTCGCC
>JAFGTJ010000090.1 GCA_016934195.1 Anaerolineae bacterium
CGCGAGACGATCCACAAGCTGGAAGAATTCCTGCCGGACGCGGCCAGCGCTGCTAACCCGGTTGACGTATTGGGAGATGCGCGCAGCGAGCGTTACGCGAAGGCGATGGAACTGATCGCGCTCGATCCCAATGTGGATGGCTTGATGTGCATTGTTACGCCGCAGGCCATGACCGATATCGTGGAAACGGCCAACGCCGTCGGCAAACTGAGCCAGCGTACCGACAAGCCGATGTTGGGCGTCTTCATGGGCGAGGAACGCGCCAAAGCGGGCGAAGATGTGCTGAACAGCTACGGCGTGCCCAATTACAAGTTCCCAGAACAGGCGGCGCGCGCGTTTGCGGCCATGCGGGATTACATTGTGATCCGCGACCGTCCCGATCCTGAATACGTGACGTTTGACGTCAATAAGGACGTGGTGAAGGATATTTTCGGCAAAGTTCGCGATGACAATCGCGTCAGCGTGACCGAAGCCGAAGCCCAGGATTTGGCGCGCGCTTACGGGCTGCGGCTGCCGCAGAGCGATCTGGCCGCTACCGCCGAAGAAGCGGTGGCTGTCGCGGACAAGATCGGCTACCCGGTCGTGCTGAAGATCGCCAGCCCGGATATTCTGCACAAAACCGACGTGGGCGGCGTGCGGGTTGGCCTGCAAAATGCGACCGACGTCCGTGACGCTTTCGACCTGATCGTGTACCGCGCGACCCGCTACGTGCCAGATGCGCGTATCTGGGGCTGCCTGGTCCAGGAAATGGTGCCGACGGATGGGATCGAAGTGCTGGTCGGTATGAGCAAAGACCCCCAGTTCGGCCCGTTGGTGACTTTCGGGTTAGGTGGTATCCTGGTAGAAGTGCTGAAGGACGTGACGTTCCGTATCGCGCCGTTTGGCCGCCAGGACGCTGAAGAAATGTTGGACGAAATCCGGGCGACGGCGCTGCTCGAAGGGGTGCGCGGGCGTCCCCCGGCGGACAAGGCGGCGTTGGTTGATACGCTGCTGCGTGTCGGGCAGTTGGTGACTGATTTCCCGGAGATCGTGGAAATGGACATCAACCCGTTGATGGTCTATCCCCAGGGACGGGGTGCAGTGGCGCTGGATTTGCGCCTGATTTTGAAGGGCTAGCTCAGCGGTCGAGGCTGATCCCTTAACTGGAGGCAAAAGGAGAGCATCGTGAAAAGTTTATACATTATGTCAGTCAGTACCTTCTCTGGCAAGACAGCGTTGAGCCTGGGTCTGGGACTGCGAATGCAAGCAGCGGGCCTGAAGGTTGGGTATTTGAAGCCGGTGAGCACACAGCCGTATTTCGCGGGTGGGCGTGTGCTGGACGAGGACGCCGATTTTGTGCGGCGCTCGTTAGGGCTGGAAACTCCGCCCTGGGAACTGTCGCCGGTGATTATCACGTCCGAACTGCTGGATGAAGTGATGGCCGGGGCGATGGACCGTGACCTGCTGGGCGAAGTGAAAAAAGCGGTCGAGACAGCGGGCACAGAGAACGACGTGGTAATCCTGGAAGGTGGCGCGAGTATGCGCGAGGGCTACGCCGTTGGCGTGAACACCCTCAGCATTGTCGAGGGATTGAAGGTCTCGGCGCTGTGTGTGGTGAGCTTCCAGGGCGAGCAGGTATTGGCCGGGATGCACGTGATTGATGACGTGCTGACGGCGCAGCGCCGCCTGGGTGATGCCATGTTGGGTGTAGTGATCAACGGTGTTCCGCGTGAAGACATGGCCTATATCCGCGAAAAGGTCGTGCCATTCCTGGAACAGGCCGGGGTGAAAGTGTTCGGCGTGCTGCCGCATGACCCGTACCTGCGCGCGTTGAGCGTGGGCGAGATCATCGACACGCTGGATGGTAAGGTCCTCACCGGTTCGCACCTCAAGGAGCGGTTGGTTGAGCACATGAGCGTGGGCGCGATGTCGGTTGAGGCTGCGCTGCCGCGCTTCCGCCGCCAGTTGAACAAAGCCGTATTTACCGGCGGCGACCGCACCGATATCCAGGCGGCGGCGTTGGAAACCTCCACGACGGTCCTCGTGCTGACCGGCAACTTGCACCCGACTTCGACCATTATCAAGCGGGCCGAGGAACTGAACGTGGCGATCCTGTTGGTGCCAGACAATACGCTGGAAGCGGTCGAAAAGGTGGAAAGCATCTTTGGCCGGACCAGCCTGGGCCAGCCGGAAAAACTGAGTCGTTTCCAGGCCATGCTGTCGGAGCACCTGGATTACGCGGGTTTGATGAAGGCGTTGGGGCTGTAGCAGCGCCTCACTCCCTGAATTTTACGGCAACCGGTAGGGGCGTGTTGCCATACGCCCCTACCAGGCGAAACAGGACATATCCGGTAGGGGCAAATTCAGTTGAACCTTTGGTTCGCGCGTGCCCGGTAGGGGCAATTCATGAATTGCCCCTACTAATTGCACCCTGATAAATGTAAATCACACTGAAGGAGATATACACACACCATGTCAGTTATCGAATCTATTCTGGGACGTGAAGTGCTCGACTCGCGCGGCAACCCGACGGTTGAGGTCGAGGTTTTGCTGGAAGATGGCAGCCTGGGCCGGGCGATTGTGCCCAGTGGAGCCAGCACAGGCGAGCACGAAGCGGTTGAACTCCGCGACGGCGACAAGAAGCGCTACGGCGGCAAGGGCGTGTTGAAGGCCGTTGATAATGTGAACGGTCCGCTGGCCGACGCGCTGGAAGGTCTGATGGATGCCACCGAGCAGAAAGCCATCGACGAGCTGATGATCGAACTCGACGGCACGCCCAATAAGGGCAACCTGGGCGCGAACGCGATTTTGGGCGTTTCGTTGGCGGTGGCACGGGCGGCAGCGGACAGCGTGGGCCTGCCCCTGTACATTTACCTGGGCGGCGTATACGCCCATACACTGCCGGTTCCGATGATGAACATCCTCAACGGCGGGAAGCACGCCGCCGACTCGACCGATTTCCAGGAATTCATGGTTATGCCGGTCGGCGCGGACAGTTTCCGCGAGGGGCTGCGCTGGGGTTCCGAGATTTACCAGACACTCAAAAAGGTCCTGGCGGAAAAGGGCTACCGCACGACGGTTGGTGACGAGGGCGGTTTCGCGCCCAGCCTGCCCAGCAATGAAGGCGCGATTGAGGTCATCCTGGAAGCCATCGAGAAGGCCGGATACATACCGGGCGACCAGGTTTACATCGCGCTCGACCCGGCGGCGAGCGAAATTTACGACAAAAAAGCGAAAAAGTACGTCCTGGCGAAGGAAGGCCGCAGCCTGACCGGTGAGGAAATGGTGCAGTTCTGGGCCAACTGGTTGGACAAGTACCCGATCATCTCGCTGGAAGATGGCCTGGACGAAAACGACTGGGATCACTGGGTTTTGCTGAATCGGGCAGTCGGTGACCGGGTGCAGTTGGTCGGGGATGACTCCCTGGTCACGAATACCGAGCGTGTGAAGAAAGCGATTGAACTGGACGCCTGTAACTCGCTGCTGTGCAAGGTCAACCAGATCGGCACGCTGACCGAGTCGTTCGCGGCCAGCCGCATGAGTCAGAACAACAATTGGACGGTGGTGGTCAGCCATCGCAGCGGCGAAACCGAAGACTCGACCATTTCCGATCTGGTGGTGGCGCTCAATGCCGGGCAGATCAAGACTGGCGCTCCGGCGCGGTCCGACCGTATCGCCAAGTACAACCAACTGCTGCGCATCGAGGACGACCTGGGATCGGCGGCGGCTTACGCGGGTAAGGCGGCATTCCCGAACATCAAGCGCGCGCTGTAAATAAGGTGATTGTTCGTAGAGGCAATTCATGAATTGCCTCTACCAGTAATCATCGAATAATACAGCCTGGGGATGGGTGGAAACACGCTGCCCAGGCTGTTTTGTTTACCCAGGGGAGGGAAAACGTGGAGAAGCGCAAACGCACCAAAATTGTTGCTACCATTGGACCGGCTTCGCAAGATGTCGGGATGCTGCGGGCCATGATCCGGGCCGGGATGGACGTGGCGCGCATTAATTTCAGTCACGGCGATCACGAGACGCACGCCCGCAATATCGCCACAATCCGCCGTCTGGCCGAGGAAGAAAAAGCAGTGGTGGCGATCCTGGGCGACCTGCCGGGGCCGAAACTGCGGTTGGGCAACCTGGCCGTTGACCCGGTGGAACTGGCGTCGGGTGATATCGTGACGCTGGTATCGGAACCCAATACCGATCCCGAACAGCCGTTTGTGCTGCCGATGCCGCACCCCGACGTACTGAACGAATTGAACGTCGGCGACCGGCTGCTGCTGGACGATGGGCAGTTGGAATTCACGGTGCGCGAAAAACAAGGGCCTCGCGTGCTGTGTGACGTGAAAATCGGCGGGCACCTGTCCTCCCACAAAGGGGTGAGCGTGCCGGATACCAGCCTCACCATGTCCTCGATCACCGAGCGGGACCGTGAGCATACGAAGTTCGCGCTGGAGCAGGGCGTGGACTACATCGCGCTGTCGTTCGTGCGGACGGCGGACGATATCCGCGAACTGCGCTGGCTGATCCGCCACCTGTGCGGCGATGCGGCGGTGATCGCCAAGATCGAAAAGGCCGAAGCGATTTGCAATTTCGACGCGATCCTGGAACAGGTAGACGGTGTGATGGTGGCGCGCGGCGATCTCGGCGTCGAGACGCCCGCCGAACAGGTGCCCGTTCACCAGAAGAACATCATTCACAAGTGCAATGCAGTCGGAATTCCAGTCATCACGGCAACGCAGATGCTCCAGAGCATGATCGACAACCCGCGCCCGACGCGCGCCGAATCGACCGATGTAGCGAACGCGATTTTCGACGGTTCGGACGCGATCATGCTGTCCGGCGAAACGGCTATCGGCAAATATCCGCTGGAATCGGTCGAAATGATGGTCCGCATCTCGCACATCGCCGAGGAATACCTGAAGCAGCACGCCGAACTGCACCCACGCGAATTGAGCCTGCAAGACCTCAAGGGCGAAAAACAGCGCTCGGTCCCGGCGGCCATCAGCCACATCACGGCGGGAATCTCCGATATGCTGGGGGTCAAGCTGATCGTAGCGAGCACCTGGTCCGGTTATACGGCGCGGCGGGTGGCGCGGGTGCGTCCCAATACGCCGATCCTGGCGGCCACACCCAACCCGGTGACGTATAACCGGCTGAGTCTGGTGTGGGGCGTGGTGCCGGTGCTGGTTGAGGAATTTGAAACCATCGACGCGATGATCGATGTGGTGGTCAAGACGGCGCGCGAGCGTGAATTGGTGGTGAACGGCGACCTGATGGCGATCATCGGCGGGGTGCCGTTTGGGATCGGCAGCCAGACCAATTTCCTGAAGGTGCTGACCGTCGGCGAATCGGATCAGGCGTAAGTATAACGGATGTCCACGCTCGAAATTACCTATAACATCATCTCGCCGATTTTTATCATTGTCGGGCTGGTGGTCGTCTTTGACCGGATATTTGAGGTTGATCCGCGCGGGCTGTCGCGGCTGGTGGTGTACCTGTTTACGCCGTTCCTGGTGTTCGATGGGCTGGCGAACATGGAGCTTCAGGCCGGGGAAGCGCAGCAGCTCGCAGTTATCTCGATCTGCATGAGCCTGTTGATCGCGCTGACGGCCTGGATCATTGCGAAGTGGCGGCGCTACGATCAGCGGCTTGAGAGCGCCCTTATCCTGACGGCCACGCTGATCAACGCCGGGAATTACGGGATTCCGCTCAATAAGCTGGCGTTTGGCGAGGCGGGCGAGGCGCGGGCGCTGATCTTTTTTACGGGATCGGTGATGGTCACGTATACGGTGGGCGTCTTCGTGGCCTCGCGGGGGGCGGTTTCCACGCGGGACGCGCTGCTGAACGTGTTCAAAGTGCCGATGCCCTACGCGGCGGCGCTTGGTTTGTTCGTCAACCAGGCCCACATCGACCTGCCCGGCCCGATCAGCCATGCCAGCGAGATCGCGGCGGGCGCGGCCATTCCGGGGATGCTGGCGGTGTTGGGGCTGCGATTGTCGCGAGCGTCGTTGGGCAAATACCGGCGGCAGCTTGGCCCCATCCTGATCGGAGCCGGGCTGCGGCTGGTGATCGCGCCGTTGATCGCGGTCGGGCTGGTGACGCTGCTCGGCGTATCGGGCGTGACGCGGCAGGTGGCGATTGTGCAGTCGGCTATGCCCACCGCCGTGATCGCCGGTGTGCTGGCGACCGAGTTCGGCAGCGATGCGGAGTTCGTGATCGCGGCGACCCTGGTCGATACGCTGGTGAGTATGGTCACGCTGAGTATTCTGCTGACGTGGGTGATGTAGGGCGTTTGGCGCATCAAACCATGCTACAATAGACGCATACCGAGCCAGGGAGAACAGAGAGTATGGCCGTTCAAATCAGGCGCTATACGGTTGAGGAATTCGATCAGTTTGTCGATCTGCCCGAAAATGCCGACAGGCTGTTTGAATACATCGGGGGGGAGATTGTCGAAGTGCC
>JAFGTJ010000091.1 GCA_016934195.1 Anaerolineae bacterium
ATTGGCCTGTGCCCGCGCCACGTCATCCCCCAACGAATTATTTAGCGACTCGCCCGCTGATGAGCACGCCGTAACAAGCAGCGCGAGTAACATCAGCAGTCCAGGCAATACCGTTTTTTTCATGAACCAATTCCCCTTATTAACCGGTGATGGGTGATGAGTTTTGAGTTTAGAGAACCAACTACCGGAAGCCGCATTGATTCTGGACTCCTCGCGCATGACTCCCAACTCAAAACCATCACGCATCGCCCAATTTCACCAATGTCGAAACTTGCTGACGGCTCAACAGCGCCGTCGTGGTCACGGTCACGCAGAACAACACCGCCGCGAATACCGAATACACCAGCGTGATATCACCCCAGGCCACGCGCACCAGGTAGGGGGGCAGCCCGCCGCTGAAATCCAGCAGCGGCAAAAACAACAATGTGGTCGCCATGCCGATCACCGTGCCACCCGCGATCCCGCCCAGGGCCGCGATTCCCTGCGAGGACAGTAAATAGGTTCCCACTGCGCCGCCGCTCAAGCCCATCGCGCGCAGCGAGCCAAGTTGGACCGCCTGCGTGCGGAATGACGCCGTGCTCTGGATCACGCTGCCGACCAGGGTGAGCAAAATCGCGGAGACAAACCCGACCGACAGGAACCCCAACACGCCGCGCCGGGTGGGATCGGTCTGCGCTTTGGTGATCAATTCCGCCGGATCGAGCCATTCCAGCACCGGGAAACCAAGCTCCTGTACCTGTTGTAGCACGGCATCACCGTCGGCGTCTGGGTCCAGCCGCAGCCAGATCGTGTGAGGCAGTTCGGTCCCGACCAGCTCAAAGATCGGGTCGATGTTGGTGATGGCAAAAAAGCCGCCGCGCGGGTCCAGCGTAGGAAAGTAATCGACCAGTCCCACGATAGGCACGGTCGTTTCATACCACGTATTCAGCGCGGAGATTTGTAGCGTGATTTCCTGATTTACCAGCAGGTTGTAGTCGGCGGCGGTGGACGCGCTGAGTAACACGCCGGTCCGGTTCCCGGCCAGCCGGTTGAGCAGATCGGCCAGCGGTTCCCCGGCGTAGTCTTCGCGGAAGTAGGTGATCGCTGCCATTGATGCGCGATCTATGCCCAATACGGTTCCCTCGGCACGTTGTCCTGGCAGCACGATCTGCGCCTGATAACGGCCCACTCTCGACACGTCGTACACGCCATCGACTTCTAGCAGGTTGCTGGCGGGCAGAGAGTTGTAGCCGACGACGGTGAGTGTTGTGCTGCCGTCATCCGAGGTGCCTTCCTCGGTTTGCGCATCGGTTGCCACGACCAGCACGCGCTCCGCGCCGACATCGTACTCGATCACGTCTTCCAGGCTGCGGTCCAACGTACTCGCCATCGACGCGGTGAACCCGATCAGGCTGAGCGTGAAGCACATCATCAGCAGCGTGCCGCGATAACGTCCCATTGAACGGGTCAGTTCGCGCAGCGCCATCAAAAACGCGATGTTGCTGGTCAGGCTCACTATCCGTCCCGCCTGATTCAGCACAAACGGGTAAATGCGCAAAAACAGCAGCGTGAAACCCAGTGAAAACAGCGTCGGCGCGATGAACACCAGCGGATCGCTGAACGGGTTTTCGGCTCCGGTGGACAGACCGCCCTGGGCCTGCAAGGTGTAAAACACGTACCCGGCAGGGACCAGCAGGATCACGTCCAGGTAGATGCGCTGCCACCACGCTTTACCGGATCGCGCCTGGGCGCGCTTGAACTGGTTGATCGACTGGCCGGTAGTGCGCCACGCCATCCATAAGCCGCTGCTGGCTGCCAGCAAGCCGGTTAAGGCTCCAACGGTGAGCGCCTGCCGGGTGAACACGATATCCAGCGGCGGGGTATCCGCATTGAAGTTCAGGAACGACGACGTGCGCCCGATCAACTGGACCACCGCTGGCGATGCCGCGATCCCGATCCCCAGCGCCAAACCCGCCAGGATCAGCCACATCAGCGCGTGCAGTCCGAGCAGTTTGCGCCGGTTCATGCCCCGGCTGCTGAGCGTGACGTCTTCTTCCTGCTGGCTGCTGACCAGCATCCCGGCCAGCATGGTCACAAAGTAAAGGATCAGCCCGCCGATTGGCATCACCACGATCACTAACTGCTGCGTCAGTTGATCCACTTTTTCGCTGAACGCTTTCAAACCTTCTTCCGGCGAAAGGTCCAACCGGGTACCGGGCAGCACCGCTGCAATGGATCGCCGCCCATCCACGATCCCTTTCAGTAATCTGTCCACATCCGAGGTGCGCAGGTCCGCGCCGTCGAACACGACGTACCAGTCGGCTTCCTCAACCGGGTTTTGGATGCCGTCTACTGCCGTCCATAGATCGTCCGCCGCCATCAAAAACGCCTGATCGAAAAATTTGGGCGTCAGAATCCAGCCGGGATCGTTCGCATCTACCGGACTCCACAGCGCGGCGATCTCCAGCGTGACAGGTCCCGGCGCGCCGGGACGGGTCGCCGTGAGCGTATCGCCCACTTGCAGCCCGGTCTGGTATAGCATCTTTTCTGCCATCAGCACCGGGATCGCGTCCCCGGAATCGCCTTCCGGTGCATTTTCCGGCGGCCATGTGCCCGCTACGATCTGCATTTGCGTCTCTGCGCCGTCGAGCGTGCCCAGTGTATAGACGCCAAACGCGGTCGGTGTGTCGCCCTGCCGGGTAACATTCCAACTGCCGCCGCTGACAAAGCTCACTTCGCGCGCGACCGGCAGGCCGATGGTGCCCGCGAACTGGCCTTGCAGCGCCGCATTGACCTGTTCCACTTCCGTCGCGGTGATGGCCCCCTCCCAACTGCCCAAATACCGGAAGCGGAACGCATAAGGCGGATCGTCCAGGTTGTCGGTCAGCAGGTTGGTATTCACCGCATCGACGTAAAGCGTCAGGCTGAGCGCCAGCGTCGTTGCCGCCGACAGCCCGGCCAGCGTCCAGAAAACGAGCATTCGGTGCTGCCACAGTCGCTCGAAGGCGAATAAAACCGAGTCAAAGAGCCGTTGCATGAGTCCAATTCCAGAGCTAGGGGGGCGCATCCCGCGATGCACCCCGCTGCATATCCGGTCAGTTAGAAGCCAAGTTCAAAGGTCGGATCGACGCTCGCGGCGCAGCCCATGATCTGCTGGCCCAATTCGCGCATTTGCTCTTGCGGATCGCTGGCGGTCGTCGTATCGATGACGATATTGTTGGTACATTCCAGGTAGGCTAACGTGATCTCTTCCGCGTCGGCCAGTTCCAGTTCGAGGTCCGCGCCTTCTAACACGTAGTTATCAAAGGCGTTGGTCAGCCAATACTGCTGGAGGAAGCTAATCGCGCCTGCCCCTCCCATTCCGCCGCCGAGGGTTGGGAAGACAACGGTATTCGGGTTGCGCAGCAGCGCGTCGATTTGCTGGTATACCGAAACCAGTTCCTCGCCCTGCGCCGCTGCCACGACCGGATCGTAGATGAGCGACTGGCGGGCGGGCATCCCGTTGAATAACTGCGGGTTACACGCAACGGCGCTCAGGAACCCGTAAGCGGATTCGGGATTCTGGGCGGTGGCGCTGACATATCCGGTCGTGATCTCATACGCAAGCACCCCGTACTGGCTGCCCTGCGGGTAGGGCGTTGATATCTCGGTGGTTGCTTCCTCGCCGGGACGACCCGGCCCCCCGCGAAACTGGTTGAACGTGTTGGACGTAATGGCGACCGTCGTATCTTGATCGGTTTCGGTCAACCCGTCATAACTGATGTAGCCATCAATGGCGAGATCGAGCACCTGCCGGATCGCGTCTACCGTCGCTGGATCGGTGAAGTTGATGGTTGCCGGATCGGTGCGGTAGTCGATGGGCAGACCGCCGTAGGTTGCAATCAGCATCAGGAGAGACGCGCCGCTCGGATCGTTGGCCGAAAACGGTACGGAATCGGGATCATAGGACTTAAGCATTCGCAGTGCATCGGTAAACGTATCCGTTGTCCAGCCGTTTACCGGCTCCGGTACGCCCGCCCAGGCGAATAGTTCCTGGGTGTACTGCAACATCTGCGGCTCGATGGCGATGGGCATCGCCCAGGTCTTGTTATCCTGCTGGAGCTGCGTCAGGGTGTTGCCGATCACGTCATTCCGGTCGAAGGTCGGATCGGTATCGAGCAGCGGGTCGAGGTTGAGAATCACGCTCAGGTCGGCATCCGGCACGACATTGGAGGGCAGAATGATACAATCATACGTTTCAGCCAGGGTAGCCAGATCGTCGGTCTGGACCGATTCGAGAGTCACGGCCCCCACCAACGGATCGCTGGCAACGAAATCCGCGATCACCTGATCCCATTGATCCTGGTTGAATAGATTGCCGCCGCGCATAGGCCCACCGCCGCCCATGCCCGTATTGACCGCGCATGTCAGTGTAATTTCACCAGGAGCCAGCGTGGGGCCGGTTTCGGGTGGGGTGACAAACAGGTTGACGGTCCCGTAACGCGCCTGCGCGACCTGCACATCGCTGACGGCCTGCACCTCGACCGTTTGCAGCGCGCTGAGCGCGTCCCCGCCGTTCGAATTCATTTCGGTGAGTGCGGTTGAGAGGTACGACGCATAACGCAGTTCGGACATCGGCAGGCCCACATTCAGCCCTTGATCGATAACCGGCTGAATTTCCTCCGGGGCGTTCTGATTGCCCAAAAAGCCACCCGGTCCACCCGGCGCGCCCGGTTGACCATTATCGTTAGTGTTCTGCGTTGTGCTTGTGCTGTTCATCAGGCTGTACCGGGCCGGGGAAACGCTGAACATATTGCTTGCCAGTTCGGAGCGCGTGGTGAGGAACTCGGCCAATTCGTAGGCCAGTTCGGGGTACTGCGTCCCGGCGCTAACGGCCAGGGCCTGTACATTCAATCCGGCCACGCCACCGGGCAGCAGAGTCGCGTAACGAGTAGTGGTTTCCTCGTTACGGCCAAAACCGCGCTCGGCATAGCCATTAATGCCCTCAACACGCAGCGGAATCTCGGTATCACGCCCGCCGCCCTGTCCCTGAACCACGCCTTCCTGTGTCAGGTCGTACCAGGTTTGCAGCAGGTATTCTAGCGTAGGGTTGCTGAAGTCCGGCGCGTTCGGCATCGTCGCGGAGTCATACAAACCCGTTCCGGCCAGCGCCCGCAAAAATACGTCCAGGTTACTGCCGCCGGAGTTGGTAGTAAAGCCCGCTGTCGCTACTGTGCCGTCGGCGTTGTACTGGGTCAGGCGGCGCGCGGCGTTGGCGAAATCGTCAATCGTCCAGCGTTCATTGGGATACGCCAACCCTGCCTCGTCAAAAGCTGCCGGATCGTAGGTCAACACAATGGCATCGGTCGAGATCGGCAGCGCCCACATACCGTTATCCCACTGGAACGACTGCCAGACGGCGGGTATAAAGTCACTGGAATCTAATGAAGGGTCGTTCATTACCAGGGGAGCCAGATCGAGAAAATACCCGGCCTGGGTGCCTTCCGTTGACAGTGTGGATGAATCGACGTACACCACGTCCGCCGATGTGACGAGTTCCTCGGCGCTGTCCAGTTGGGTATCAATCGTATTGTCGCTGGGACCAAAACCAAAGAATCCCGTTTCCGTGAACGTGACATGTACGGTGACGCCCGGATACTGGCTCTCAAATTCGGCCAACAGGTCCGGCGTGAGCACATCTTCCCAAAACGAGGTTACGCTCAGCACCAGATCGATGTTGTTCTGCGCGTAGGTTTGAGCATAGGTTGGCGCTGTGCCCAGGGGAATTAGAGCGCTCACGCTCAGCGCAACGGCTGCTAATACTCCCACAATGCGGCCAGGCTTCATAGTTTGTCTCCTTATGGATGTCCTGCTTTTTGAACCTGGTTGCATGATGGCGCAGCGACGTTACACGGCGCTTACAGTCACATTACAGTCTTGTAATGCGGGGAAATGGGATAATTTGCGGCATACAGCGATTGGTCCAATAACGATCGGGCGAGACTGGTGTATCTCGCCCGATGAGGAAAAAAGCTTATGTTCGCGGAAGTTGTTGTGCTTGGCTGATCGCTGACGGCTGATTGCCGACAGCTTAATCCTGCGCGGCTCCGCGCGAAGGACGGACCTGGGGCACACCACCGGGCCACCATGTCCATCTGTCAAACAATGTTGCCAGCGCGGGATCAAGCATGGTCCGCACGACAAATGTATCGATTAGCACGCCCACCGACACCGCGAATCCCATCTCGATCAGACCCTTGATCTCCCCGGTCATCATCGCGGCAAACGTGCCCGCCAGGATGATGCCCGCCGAGGTGATGATCGCGCCGGTACGGGCAACCGCGACGTGTACGCCTTCGCGGATACCGTGATGGGCGACTTCTTCCTTGATACGCCCGAACAGGAAAATGCTGTAATCCATTCCCAGGCCGACCAGGAATACGAACATGAAGAACGGCACGTACCACGTCAGTCCTTCAATATCCCACAGCGTTTGAAAGACAAAATTGGTCAGGCCCAGCGTGCAGGTGAAAGAGAGCAGCACCGTCCCGATCAGGTACAGGGGCGCGATCAGGCTGCGCAGCATGAGCAGCAGCACGATAAAAATCCCCAACAGCACAAACCCGATGGCGCGCAGCAGGTCGCGGTCCATCGTATCGCGGATATCGGTGGTGGTTGCGCCGCCGCCGCTGGCAACCGCTTCTCCACCATCCCGATAATCTTTTAATATATCGCGGATTTGGCTTACAATGTCCATCGCCTCGTAGCCGGTGGGCCGCACGCCCAGGATCACGTCCAGCTTAAACGCGGTGCCGTTGTTGGTAAGGTAGCTGGCTATGATGTTGCTCAGCATACTCCCGCCCGCGCCCGTATCTGGCAGCGCGGATAGCATCGAATCCAGGCCGGTCAGCAGCAGGTATGGGTCCGGGATGGGATCGTCCGCGTCCGGGCCAAACCGTTCCGCCAATCCCTCAATCGCGGCGGCCAGTTCTTCGCCGCGCGCGGCCAGCGTCAGCGGATTGCCGAGCAGTTCTTCGATGGTTAGCAGGTTCGGATCATCGGCCACAGCGGGAAACCGTTCTACGAGCAAATCCAGATAGCCCTGCACGCCTTCCAGCGCGGCCATGACTGCCGGTAGATCAACCTCATCGGTGGACGTTTGTGAACCGAGTCCGGCCATCAGGCCCAACGCCAGCCGCAACTGGGTATCGACGCGCAGCAGTTCGGGTTCGGCTATTTGCGCGCCCAACATCGCGGCAAAATCAGTATTACGCCGCTGCCCCAACGGAGTATTCAGCCCGCGCACGTCCGCTACGCCGTCAATGGCGGCAATCTCGCGCGTTAACTGCGCGATCTCGGCAGCGGTCCGGTCGGGCGCGCGGTCGGTCACAACCACCGTCAGCGGCATCGCATTACCCGCGCCTAACGTTTCTTGCAGCAGTTCATACCCGACAACGGCGGGTTTGTCTTCCGGCAGATCGCCAAGCATATTGTACGTGGTGCGTTGATTCAACCCGTACACGGAAAACGGCGTCATGATCGCCACAATAACCAGGATCGCAATCAGCGGGCGCGAGGACACGAACTTGGACGTCATTTCGTAGAACTGCCCGGTATCGCGGTGCGTGGCTTTCCTCGGCCAGAAGGCATGTTCGCCCAACGTCGCCAGCAGCGCCGGGACAAACGTCAGGCCCGCCAGCAGCGACATCACGATCCCGATGGCGAGCGCCGGGCCGCTGGTATTAAAGATGCCCATTTCGGCAAAAATCATGGACATGAAACCGACGAAGATCGTCCCGGCGCTGCTGGTGATCGTTTCGCCAACCAGGTGAACCGTGCGCGCGGTGGCCCGTTCCAGTCCAATGTGATCGGCCATTTCCTCCCGAAAACGGCTGATCAGGAACAGGCAGTAATCGGTCCCCGCACCGTACATCACCACGACTACCATCACATTGGCATATGACGTAATGGTCATATAGTGCGCACCCAGGTAGGCCACGATCCCGCGCGTGATAAGATAGGCGACCGTTACCGCGAATAACGGCACCAGGGGACTCACCGGTGAGCGATATATCCACAACAGGATCACAACCACCAACCCGACTGTGACCCAGATCGTGCGATCCACGCTGGTTGTGACCGAGTTGGCGGTATTGCTGACGATGGGCGCTTCGCCGGTCTGGTAGGTGAGGACACCCGCAGGCCGGTTATCGATCAACCAGTCGTCAATTGCAGCCATCGCTTCGGTCGTTTCGTCTTCCGGGTTGCTGGTCGAAAAGTGGACGTTTACCATCGCTACCCGGTTGTCGTCCGATACCATTAGCGCGGCTGTTGCCGGGGAACTGGTTGGCACTGATATGTTGGTTACGTTCTCCGGCGCACTGTCGCTCACCAACCAGTCCGCCGCCCGGTCGATGAACCGCCCCGTTGCTGTGTCACGCTGTCCTGCGAAGGTGTCCGCCTCGCGGTCGAGTACGCCCCCGGCTTCCGTTGCATCGATCACGATTACGGTGCTGCC
>JAFGTJ010000476.1 GCA_016934195.1 Anaerolineae bacterium
GAATGGGCTGCCGCGTTTGGGGTCATCGCTATTCTGATGTTCCTGTTCAGTCTGGGGATGTACTTCCTCCCGGCGTTTAAGGGCGGCGACGCGGCGGCAGTTGAGCATCATTAAGCCGTTCGCCGCCAGTTTTTAGCAATCAGCAAAAGAAACCTCACCTCTAAATCCCCCTCTCCAACCGAGTTAGAGAGGGGGAATTGGGGCGGGGGCTACGCTACACCGTATTCGGCCCACCGCTGGCTGCCGGATACGACCCCAGCATCTTGACCATCGAGGCGGTATGCACCAGGTCGGCCAGCGCGTCCTTGACGTGGGGTTCCTGCCAGTGACCCTCAAAATCCAGGTAAAACCAATACTGCCAGGGACGCCCACGCAGCGGGCGCGATTCGATCTTGGTGAGGTTGATGCTGCGCCGCGCAAACGCGCCCAGGCAGTCATACAGCGATCCCGGACGGTGGCGCACCGCGAAGACCAGCGACGTTTTGCTGGGGTCTTTGCGCTCGGCGTCGTCGGCCCCGATCATGAAAAAGCGCGTGGAGTTGATCGGGTTATCCTCGACGCTTTGCTCTAATGTCACCAATCCGTAGCGCTGCCCGGCTAGCGCGCTGGCGAGCACGGCGGTATGTGGGTCCGGCGCGCTGGCAAGCTGGCAGGCCGCGCCCGCCGTATCGTAGGCCGCGACCGGTTCCCAGCCGCGCCGCCGCAGGTAATCGGCACATTGGGCCAACGCCTGCGGGTGGGATCGGACCTGCCGCACATCGTCCTGCGTGACGCCCTCATTTGCCAGCAGATAATGATGCACCGGCAGCAGGCATTCAGACTGTACACGGAAATCATACTCCATGAGCAGTTCATACGCCTGTGCGACCGTTCCGGCCAGCGCATTTTCGACCGGAACCATGCCGGTTGTGGCGTCTCCGCGCTGGATAGCCTGGAACAGTTTGGCAAACGATTCGCAGGGCAGGGTGTGCGCATCCGTGCCGAAATGCCGGTGAATGGCTTCTTCGGAAAATGCGCCGTGTTCGCCTTGAAATGCAATAATGCGGTGAGTCAATTGTCTTCTCCCGAATTGTGTGTCCGTAGGGGCGCTGCTGTCGAACCTTTGGTTCGCGCGCGCCCTGTCGGGATACGCCCAATTACGAATCCCGCGCCAATAATGCCGTCAACGCCAGCCGGTAGCCGATCCAGCCCAGGCCGCAAATCTGCCCCACGCAGACCGGCGCGATCAGCGACGTGTGGCGGAATACTTCGCGGGCATGGATGTTAGATAGGTGAACCTCAATGGTGGGCAGTTCAATCGCGGCGATAGCGTCCCGCAGCGCCACGCTGGTATGGGTATAGCCGCCGGGGTTGATGATCACGCCCTGCGCCCAGCCGCGCGCCGCGTGCAGCGCATCGATCAGCGCGCCCTCGTGGTTGCTTTGCAGGATGCGCAGCGCCGCGCCGTGTTTGTTGGCGTACATTTCCAGCCGGGTATTGATATCGTCCAGCGTCAGGGACCCGTACACCTCCGGTTCCCGCGTGCCGAGCAAATTCAGGTTAGGGCCGTGCAGTACCAGGATATTCACCATCACGCCTCCTCGCGCAGACCGGCCAGCACGTCGATCACGTCCTCTTGCAGTACCGGGACCATATCGCGCACGATGACCGGCTGGCCGACGCGCTCCAATAACACGAACGTCACCGTCCCGCCGCGCCACTTTTTGTCATGGCGCATCGCGTCCCACAGCGCCACCGGGTCCAGGCCACGATAGCGGACTGGCAGATTTACCCCTATCAGCGCTTGCTCGACCATGTCCGCCAACCCGGTTTCGCACAGATTCAACCGTTCGGAGAGCCGCGCCGCCGCGACCATGCCGACCGCGACTCCTTCGCCGTGTTTCCAGGCGTAGCCGCTGACGTGTTCGATGGCGTGGCCGAAGGTGTGGCCCAGATTCAGGTGGGCGCGCACGCCGTTTTCCAGCCGGTCCTGGCCCACCACGTCGATCTTGACCTTGACCGCCTGTTCGATGATCGTGTCGATGGGGTCGGGACCGTGCTGTTCCAGGTGATCGAGCAGCGGCGGATCGGCAATCAGCCCGGCCTTGACGACCTCGGCCAATCCGCAGCGGAGTTCGATCTCCGGCAGGGTGCTGAGCGTGGCGGTATCCGCGAACACCGCCAGCGGGTCCTTGAACGCGCCGACCAGATTTTTCCCCTGCGGCAGATCAACGCCGACTTTGCCGCCGATGCTGGCATCGACCATCGCCAGCAGGCTGGTCGGAGCCTGGACAAACGCGATCCCGCGCATGAACGACGCCGCCGCGAACCCGGCCATATCACCCATGACGCCGCCGCCCAACCCGATCACCAGCGTCGAACGGTCGGCCCCGGCGTCCAGCAGTTGATCGTAGATCGCGCGCACCGTGTCCAGCGTTTTATACTGCTCACCATCCGGCACCACGATCAGGAAACCGTTGGGCAGCCGGTCCGCCAGCGCTTCACCGTACAGCGGCGCGAGGGTGGCATTGGTGATCACGGCGACGGACGAAAATCCGCGCGCCGCCACGAATTCCGGCAGCGCGTGTTCCAGCGATCCCGGCCCGATGAACACCGGGTAGGGGTTGGTCCCGCCCCGGACCGTTAGCTCTTTGAGCGCCATAAATTGAGTATCTCCTCTGCGATATGCGGCGGGGCGCGGTGCGTGGTATCCACCTGGAAGGGCAAACTATTGTAATGATCGGCACGGTCCGCGTATAACCGGGCCAGTTTTTCGCGTTCGGTGGTGAATAACGGGCGGGCCGGATCGTGCCCGACACGCCGCAGAATTTCGTCCAGGTCGCAGCGCAAATTTACCAGCAGACTCGCCGCCGCAAACGCCGCATAGACCACCGGATTCAGCAGCGCGCCGCCCCCGGTCGCGATCACCAATTGACTGCCGCCCGCCGTCTCGATGCACACTTCGGCTTCTAAGGCGCGGAAAGACGGTTCGCCGTCCTGCGCGAAAATCTCCGCGATGGTGCGCCCGGCGCACGCTTCGATCACGCTGTCGGTATCCACAAACGTCCAGTTCAACGCCTGTGCCACC
>JAFGTJ010000092.1 GCA_016934195.1 Anaerolineae bacterium
CATTTCTGAGAGCATGACCAGGCTTCCCGCCAGGGCGATGATCGCTATACCCAACAGCGACCACCTGAGCACGCGCCAGACTCGTTTAAGTCGCTGAATGACTTTTTCGTTCATCGATTCTCCTTAGGACTCCGGCGGGACAAACACCACCGAATCCAGGATATCCTGCAAGATCAGCAGGTTCTCCGGCAGCGCGTCCCAGGGTTCGACGGCGGTATAAAACGCGAACGTGCCGTCATACATGCGCACCGTCGCAAACCAGCCTGCCGTATCGCGCTCGTCCCGGCATTCGCTGGTCTGGTAGAACGCGCCCACGCCGGTCTGATCGCCGACCCTGAACGTTTCCTGGTCATAGACCCCCAGATTACACGAATCCCCGACCAGCGAGCCGCGCAAAATCTGCACGCCGTCGGCCCACAGGTTGTATTCGCCCGTCACCCAGTCCACCGTATTCGGGAAGCCCCAATACAGGTATACGAACCCATTCGAGCCGTCCGGCAGCGGGCCGAAATACACCGTCAGCGGGATGTCGTGGACTTCGCTGTCAAATGTGCGGAGCGGCACCACTAAATGGACCTGTTTCCATTCGTCCGGCAGCGTGAGGGTGATCGGTGGCGCGAGGCCGGGCAGTACGGTCAGCGTCGCGTCGGCGGGGGGTGTACCGTCGTTGGCGCTGCTATCCCCGGTATCTCCGAGCGCGGGCGTTGGCGTCAGGGGCGACGGCGTGCGCGTCGGTAGGGGCGTGCGCGTGGGCAAATCGTCCGGCGCGGAGCCGGTGGGAACGGTAAACGGCGTAAAAGTCGCGGTTGGCGGGAGCGGGTTAGTTACTGCGCCGGGCGTGGTGCTGATTGTGGGGAGGGTGTTCAGGTCCCCGGCCAGTTCGACCTGGGCGCGCAGTATCCAGCCCTGAATTTCCTCGATTTGCACCTGTAGAAATGCCCAGTTTTCGGTCCGGCCCGTGACCATGACCTGTTCGCGCTCAAACAGGTAGGTGAACGGTGCAGCGGTGCGATCCGGGACCAGAAACACGGGCGCGCGCTCAACGGCAACCGTCGCCACTACCCCGCCGGGCGTCGGTCCCTGGCGTGCTTCGGCGGCGGGACTGCCCCACACCAGCCCGGTCACAAGCGCCAGCAGCAAACTCACCCACCGGATGCGCCGTAGGTTGCCCATAATCCACTTGCTCCATCGCTAACTAAAAACTCATCACGTCTGATGGGATTGTAGCGCGGGGGGCGTGCTGCGGTCAATTGGGGGGAGTCGAGCAGGCGCGGCAAAATCCCCTCTCCACAGCGTGGGGAGGGGATTTAGAGCAAGGGCTAATTAATATTTCACGAGGACGGAATCGTGAATTGCCGTTTCAACTGCCGCGATAATGTCCGAGGGTTTGACCGGCTTCACCAGGAAGTCTGAAACCTGCGGCAGGTCCGCGATTTCGCTAAACCGGGGATACGCGGTCAGGACCACGACCCGCGTATGGGCCAGTTCGGTCAAATGCTGCATCCGTTGGAGCACGATTTCGCCCCCCAACATCGGCATCAGCATATCCATGAGGATAACGTGCGGCGTATAGGACAGCAGGTATTGCAGCGCTTCGGCCCCGTTCGCCGCCTCATGAACCGTGTAACCCTGATTTTCCAAAATGCTCCGGTACAGGGTACGCAGTCCTCTATCATCATCTACCACCAATACAGTGTAAGTCATCGTTGTTCCTCCGATACCCTGAGCGTTGGTGACGGTTAGCCGTGAATTTAACACCGCCGTATGGATTCAGTGTACAAGGCGACTCTTGAAACGGAATATACGAATCGTTAGGAAACTGTTATAAAAAATTTTAACGGTCGCGGCATATAAAATGCCCCCTCGCCGTTGTCGGGGAGGGGGTTCAGGAACAGGGCTAACTGGATGGATTCGGTCGGGCGTGTCAGGCTGGCTCGCTGACCGGCTCCTCCGGTTGGATTTCGGAGAATGTGACTTCGCCTTTTTCCTCGTCGTAATCGATCTCGACCAGGCTGCCGAGCTTAATATCACCCGCCAGAATCACGTCCGAGAGCTTGTCTTCGACCAGGTTGGTGATCACGCGGCGCAGCGGACGCGCCCCAAAGTCGGGATCGTAGCCTTCGTTGGCGAGGTGCTGCCGGGCGGCTTCGGTCGCCGTCAGGCTCATAGCGCGTTCGACCAGCCGTTCATTGACTTTGTGCAGTTCCAGGTCCACGATCTCCTTGATTTCCTCGCGGCTCAGCGACCGGAACACAATGGTCGCGTCCACGCGGTTGAGAAATTCGGGCCGGAAGGCGCGGCGCAAACTATCCATCACGGCGCGGCGCATTTCGCTGTATTCCTGTTCCGCGCCGCCGTCAGTATCGGCGGGCAGGTCAAAGCCGAGCGATGTGCCGCGTTTGATCTGTTCCGCGCCGATGTTGCTGGTCATGATGATCATGGCGTTGCGAAAGTCCACGCGGCGACCGCGCGCATCCGACAGGTGGCCCTCTTCCATGATCTGGAGCAGCATGTTAAAGGTTTCGGGATGCGCTTTTTCGATCTCGTCAAACACCACGATGCTGTACGGGCGGCGGCGCAGTGATTCGGTAAGCTGTCCGGCATCCTCGTACCCGACGTACCCAGGCGGCGCACCCGTCAGGCGGGCGACCGAGTGACGTTCCATGAATTCGCTCATGTCAAGCTGGATCAGGGCGTCTTCGGTGCCAAACAGGAATTCGGCCAGCACCTTTGTCAGTTCGGTCTTGCCCACGCCCGTCGGCCCCAGGAAAATGAACGATCCAATCGGGCGGCGCGGGTCCTTCAACCCGGCGCGCGACCGGCGCACGGCCTTACTGATGGCCTCAATCGCCTCGTTTTGGCCGACAATGCGCTTGTGGAGTTCTTCCTCCATGTGCAGCAGGCGCGCGGATTCTTCCTCCGCAATGGCCGTAACCGGGATGCCGGTCCACATGCCCACCACTTCGGCCACGTCCTCCGAGGTCAGGCGGGCGCGCTTGGTTTCGGGGTCCCAGTGGGCGCGGTAAACGGCCAGTTGTTCTTCGATTTCCCTGATCTTGTCTTGCAGGCTGTCGCGTTCGTCGCTGGACAGTTCCTCGTCCATGACTTTCAGATCGCCTTGCACCACTTCGAGATCGGCTTCCAGGCGCTTGACGCGGGATGATTCCGGCGATTTGTACATACGGACGCGGCTCGCGCCCTCGTCGATCAGGTCGATGGCCTTATCCGGCAGGAAGCGATCCGGCACGTAGCGGGCCGACAGGGTCGCCGCCGATTCGATGGCCTCGTCGGTGATATCAAGGTTGTGGTGTTCCTCGTAAGGGGCGCGGATACCGTGCAGAATTTCGACCGTTTCTTCGATGCTCGGTTCTTCGACCATGACCTTCTGGAAACGGCGTTCCAGCGCGGCGTCGTTTTCGATGTGGCGGCGGTACTCGTCCAGCGTGGTCGCGCCGATGCATTGCAATTCACCGCGCGCCAGGGCCGGTTTGAGGATATTGGCCGCGTCTACGCTGCTGCCCGCCGATCCCGCGCCGACCAGCATATGCACTTCGTCGATGAACAGGATCGCTTCAGCCTGCTTGAGTTCTTCGATCACGCGCTTGAGGCGTTCCTCAAACTGGCCGCGATACATGGTCCCGGCTACCAGCGAGCCAACGTCCAATTGCAATACGCGCTTGCCGAGCAGCGGCAGGGGCGCGTCGTTCTCCACGATGCGCTGCGCCAGTCCTTCGACGATGGCGGTTTTGCCGACGCCGGGTTCGCCGATCAACGCCGGGTTATTTTTCTGGCGGCGGCTAAGAATCTGGATCACGCGCTCGATTTCCATCTGCCGCCCGATCACGGGGTCCAGTTTGCCCTGTTCGGCCAGCGACGTGAGATCGGTCGCCAACTGGTCCACCAGCGGCGTTTTAGCCGAGACGCGGCTGGTCCGTTCGGGGGGAGCGTCCAGTGAGCGGCGGGTGGATTGCAGCGGATTTTCCTGCAACACGCGGCGTGTCTGGCGGCGGATTTCGTCCGGGCTGATGCGCAGTTCGCGGAACACGTCCATCGCAATGCCGTCGGGATGGCGCACCAGGCCGAGCAGCAGGTGCTCGGTGCCGATGTAGTGGTGGCCCATCCGGCGGGCTTCTTCGACCGCGATTTCAAGCACTTTCTTGGTAGCGGGCGACAGGTCCATGCGAGTCACGCCGGGGCGCTTGTTGGCAACGGTCAACCGCTCGATAATCTGCTCGACCTGGTGCTGTTTCAGCCCCAGTTCGCGCAAGACACGCCCGGCCACACCGCCTTCTTCGCGCATCAAACCCAACAACAGATGCTCAGTACCAATATGGCTGTGCTGCATCTGTTCGGCTTCTTCCTGAGCCAGACTCAGGACTCGCCGGGCACGTTGGGTAAAACGTTCCATTTTATTCGGCGACATGTTGTAGTCTCTCCTCGGTCCCGTTCCTGCCAGCCAGTGGCTCGAAAAGGGCTATGTACGGTATGGTGGAGTGCCGACTAGATTAGAAATCAGTACATGCTTCCTGAAAATATATTGTAGAAGAGACGATTGCCTATGCACCAGTAGTTTGCATCAAAATAGCGTAAAAAACTAGCGTTTTCCAACGGTGTTAATGAACTTCTAACCCAAAAGGCGGGCCAATCTCCATTTGACATTATAGCATATTTATTGCTAAAGCATGACCCTAACATTAAGGGGATTAAACCTACGCAATTCTAACGAAATGCCGACGTGTTCCTGTCGGCTGGCGATGGGCCGTTATTCGCGGCCCGCTGCCGAAAGCTGACGGCTGAAAGCTGATGGCGAACCGCTGACAACTCTATCTAGAATATGCCAAAAAAGGTCCTATCCGGCCAATTGGACAGGACCTTTTAAACTTCTATGGTTTCACCCATGTACCCGGTGATGAGCACGCGCTGGCGTTAGTCGTCCGATTCGTCCGCGTCGTCCGCGTCGACGTTATCGTCCTCAAATTCGTCGTCCGCGTCGTCACTGTACGAGTCGTCGTCTTCGTACTCGTCGTCCGCCGCGTATTCGGCATTGTCGGGATCAGCGTCGGCTTCGTCACCGGCTTCGTACTGGACCATCTCGCCAATGGTGGGCGGTTCCGGCCCGTCGTCGGCCATATCCCCGGCGATGGCCTGCCAGTCCTGGTCGAGATATTTCATCGAATCGACCTGCCGCAGCGACAGCCCCAGGCGGCGCTGGTCCGCTTCGATCTTGACGATGCGCAGGGTCAGCACATCGCCGACCAGCACAACCTCGCGCGGGTGGCTGACACGGTAATCGGCCAGTTCGGAAATATGGATCAGCCCTTCGATCTCCTGGGCATCCAGCAGGCGGGCAAACGCGCCGAACTTGGTGAGCTTGGTCACGGTCGCCTGGACCAACTGGCCGACGTCGTAGCCTTCCACCACGCGCCGCCAGGGATCGTTTTCGCGGCGCTTCATGCTCAGGCCGATGCGTTTGCGGTTGGGGTCAATGTTGATCACCTCGACCTCGACTTCCTGCCCAACATGCAGTATTTCGCGGGGGTGGGTGATATGCTGCCAGGACAGTTCGGTCAGGTGGACCAATCCGTCCGCGCCGCCCAGGTCCACGAACGCGCCAAAATCGGCCAGGCTGATGACCTTGCCGCGCCGGGTTTCACCGACGGCCAGTTCGCCCAACAGCCGGGATTTCTGCTGTTCGCGCCATTCGCGCGCGGCGGCCCGTTCGGACAGGATCAGGCGGTTGCGGGCGCGGTCAATTTCGACCACTTTCACCGCGATGTCGCTGCCAACCATGCTGCCCCACCGTTCTTCGGGACTGCCGCCGGAGGCGCGCTGCTGGCGTTCGCGGCTGACCTGGCTGGCCGGGACAAAACCGCGCACCTTGCCAAAGCGCACGATCAGGCCGCCCTTGTTATAACCGGCTACCGTGCTGAAGTAGACGTCCTGGCTCTCGAAGTGTTCCTGGGCCAAGCGCCAGTTATTCTCTTCTTCGGCGCGCGCCAACGACAGCACGGGCCGACCGTCGGAACCCCTGGCCTTGAGGACGTAAGCCGTCACCGGTTCGCCCGCTTGCAGCGCTTCGAGCGCGGTGCGATCCATACGCTCCAGTTCGCGGCTGGCGACCACGCCGATCAGGTCCTCGTCCAGCGCAATCAGCACTTCGGTCGGGCTGGTTTCGTATACACGGCCCTCGACCAACTGCCCTTTGCGCACGCGCGGCGCGTCCTCTCCCGGTTCTTCGGATTCGTCTTCTTCTTCCAGTTCATCTTCTTCCGGTTCGTCGGCTGCATCGTCCATCATGTCGTCCATGATGTCATCCATCGTGTCGTCCATGATGTCGTCCGCAGCGGCGACCGGGTCAGAACTGGCGGCGGGAATGGCGTCAGCGGCGGTGATCTCCGCGTCCGCGATGGCTTCAACGACCTCGACGTCTTCCGCCGGGGTGTTCTCAAGTGCCTCTACAGGAGGCGTGGTAATATTCGCCGTCTCCTCAATAACGTCTTGAGGGGGGACGGAAGTGTGCCCGGTGTCGGACATGATCTCTTCGGGCTGCATGTCGTCACCGAGGTTGGGGATGTTGGACTCCATAGAAGTAGCTCTCCGGTACTCTCGCAAGTGCAGAGCGCATTATACACACAGGACAAGCAAGAATCAAACCCTTTCCTCAAATTGGGTCCACGAATGAGTTGATGTTGTTGGCGAATTCAATGGGACCACATTTCGTAGGGGCGCTGCTTGCTGCGCCC
>JAFGTJ010000477.1 GCA_016934195.1 Anaerolineae bacterium
CGCCGCTGCTTGTTTTCTCCCCCCCCTCTCCATTTCGAATGGAGGCGCAACCTGCGGTTGCGTCGGGGCCGGGGGGTGAGGCCGTTTGTTCCGCACGCGCCGCAAATCAGCAACGGGTTGTTCGTGGACCCCGTAAAAAATGTGTCAGTTTTCAGCCTGCCACGCTCCGGCAATACTCCTTCGCCAAGCGCCATACTCACAACCCGGAATCCATGACTCAGAACCCGTAATCCATCAAATCTGGCAAAGGTCGTTCCAACACCGCGATCACCAGCCGGACCGCGTGGGCCAGATCATCGAGGTGGACGGTTTCCAGCGGGGCGTGCTTGCCGCGCATGGGCAGACCGACCAATACACTCGGAACGCCGAGGCCCGCCGCCGTGCGCGCATCACTCATCAATCCCCGGATGGCGTCCTGCTGCACCGGAATCTCGTGCGCGGACGCCGTTCGCAGCAGATGCGCGCGCAAGGCGGGCTGTGCGTGCCATCCATTTAAGCCGCTGGTGTATAAAAACGCCGTCAGGACCGGTCCACCGCCCAACCGGACCGCACCGAGATGCTGCGTCTCCGGTGTGTCATAACTCAGCGTGCCGTCTATGAAGATCGCCGCATCCGGCGCGACTCGTTGCAGCGCATGAACGGCCCCGTAACAGGTCGTTTCCTCCTGCACCGTGCCGATCAGGGTCACGACTCCGGCGGGCGAGTGATCCGCCAGCCAGCGCGTTATGGCGACCAACACCGCGCACCCGGCCCGGTTGTCCAGATAAGTACCGGCATACAACCCGTCGCCCAATGGCACGGACTGCGGCGCGTAGGTCACAGGCGCGGTGATCGGGATATCGGCCACCCGCGCCGGGTCCACCTGGATATACAGGTCTTCCACGCTGGCGGGACCTTCACCGGATCGGGCGAGATGCTGCGACCGGACCCCGATCACGCCGGGAATACCGGGATCACGATCCCCGATACGCACCGCCGCGCCGGGCAGCGCCCGTGCATTCACGCCGCCGACCGGCACCACGCGCAGAATCCCGTCGGCGCTGACCTGCTTGACCAGGAATCCCACCGTATCCATGTGGGCCAAAACTGCGATCCGGGGCGTTGCGCCGGGATTATTCACATCACCAAAGCGCGCGATCACGCTGCCCAACGGGCCAGCCGTGACTGTCCCGCCCGCCTGCCGGAAAAACGCCGCGAGCGCCTGCCCGATCCGGCCTTCGTGCCCGGCCAGTCCCGGCACCGCGCTTAATTCCGCCAGCAGCGGCGGAAACGACTCGGCAGCGATCATGCTCGCCGTCACCCCAACATGGCCTCGAACATGGCGTACACGGCGGGCGTATCGATCCCGGTGATGATCTGCCCGTTCGGTTCGCGGTCCAACGCGCCGTAGTGAT
This sequence comes from Anaerolineae bacterium, assembly GCA_016934195.1. Classification (GTDB taxonomy): domain Bacteria; phylum Chloroflexota; class Anaerolineae; order Aggregatilineales; family Aggregatilineaceae; genus JAFGTJ01. The sequence continues at coordinate 1,395 of JAFGTJ010000477.1, forward strand.
CCACCACGCCCTGGCCGCGCGTCATACGGCCCTGCGTTTCCACCGTCGTGTAACGGTGATCGCTGGCCTGGACCACTGCCGGATTGAGCGCGACCGCCATCGCCAGCGGATCGGGCAGCAAATAACCGTCATGTCCCAACGTCTCGCGCAAAAACACCACGGTCGTGTAAGTGGTATCGCGGAAAAACCGCCCGGTGCGGGTATCGACTGCCGCCAGCCGGTCGTACTGCGCCCAGGAAAAGGGATGCTGTACGGTCGCTTCCCAGGTGATCAGGGTTGATTGAGGAAAAGCGTCCAGCGTGATCAGGGCCGCTTCGGGATCGCACCAGAAATTAAACTCGGCGGTGACGCTGGGCGTGTTGCCGACCGCCGACACCGTCCCGCCCATCAACACGAACCGACCGATCTTGTAGGGAAATTCCGGGTCCAGGCGGCAGGCCAGCGCGATATTGGTCAGCGGACCGAGCGCCACCAGCGTATAGTCCCCCGGTAACTCATTTGCCAGCCGGACCAACGCGGTGGCGGCGGGTTCGCCCTCCACCCGGCGCGAGGTCACGGGACGGTTTCTCAGGTCGCCCAACCCGTCCGTGCCGTGTACACGCTCCTCCGGTTTCCAGAAACCGGGCAGCAGCGGGTGCGCCGTCCCGCGATAGACCGGCACATCCCGGCCCGTGATATCCAGAATCGTGAAGACGTTGGGGATCACCTTGTCCACATGCACATTGCCCGTCAGCGTGGTGATAGCTTCCACCGTCACGCCAGGATACGCCAGGGCCATCAGAATAGCCTGGGCGTCGTCTACCCCGGCGTCCGTATCAATGATCAAACGCACAGCGATTCGCCTTTCTCAAACAATAGTCATGGCGGGCAGTGTACCATCGCATCGGGGCCAGAGCAACCGTGCGCGGCGCGGCGCAGGAAATCTCTAGAGAATTCTGCTTGACGCTGATTCGGTGTCAGGTTATGATGGTAGCATTCCTGGCTCAACAAGTTCTTTGAATATTTCACTTTTTAGGAGAAAACTCAACATGAAACGTCTCACTCTCATCATTGTTCTGCTCGTATCGCTGGTTGCCGTGATTGGTCCGGCCAGCACCACCGCACAGGAAGACACTCTCCGCATTAAACTGGTTGTAAACGGCGTATTGGGCGACAAATCCTTCTTCGACTCGGCGCAGCGCGGCATGGACCGCCTGGTTGACGAAGGGTACAACGTCGAAATCAACACGATTGAGTTGGGCATCGACCCCGCCAACTGGGAAAGCGGCCTTTCGGATGCCATGTCGGATAGCGACAGCTACGATATGCTGATTTCCGGCACCTTCCAGATGGGCGAATTCCTGGCGAAGCGCGTCCACCTGTACCCCGACAAATATTTCCTGTTCTACGATGACTCCGTGCCGTATGACAATCCCGATTTCTGCGTCGAAGGCTGCACCAACGTGTACTCGGTGCTCTACGCGCAGAACGAAGGCTCGTTCCTGGCCGGTGTGTATGCCGGGGCCATCACCAGCAGCGGCATTGAAGGCGTGAACGAAGACGCCATCATCGGCGCGTTGGGCGGGCAGGATATCCCGGTCATCAACGATTTCATCGTGGGCTACGAGCAGGGCGCGTGCCTCGTGAATCCCGACGTGACCACGCTGGTCCAGTACGCGGGCGGCTGGAACGACCCGGCTACCGGCAAGGAAATCACGCTGGCGATGTACGAGCAGAATGCCGACATCGTGTTCCAGATCGCGGGCGGCACGGGCGTCGGTGTCTTTGAGGCGGCGCAGGAACAGGGCCACTACGCGATTGGCGTGGACTCCGACCAGGCGACCATCATCGCGGAAACCGAACCCGAACAGGCGCAGCGCATCCTGACCAGCATGATGAAAAACGTTGATAACTCGCTGTTCCGCGCCGTGACCATGCACATCGACGGCGAACTGCTCTACGGTGAAGCCGAGGTGCTCGGTATCGCGGAAGGCGGCGTCGGGCTGGCCTTCAACGATATTTACTTCGACAACACCCCCGAATCCGTGCTCGACCTGATCGACGCGGTTGAGGGCGCGGTGCTCGACGGCGAGATCGTCATGAACACCGTGTTTGAAGACCGGCTGTACCTGGGCTACGAACTGGCGAGCGTTGGGCAGGGCTGCGACGCCATGCCGGAAACTGACTTCGACGCCTCCGAATTCCTGGGCGAATAATTCGAACGGACGAGCAATTCGCGTTGGGGTGGGCAGTAGCCCGCCCCAATTTTATATACGGAAAAATGCTTATGCCCATTATTCAAGCAACTGACATCGTAAAAATTTACCCGAACGGCGTACTGGCAAATGACCGGGCGCAGCTTTCGGTCGAGAAGGGTGAAATTCACGCGCTGGTGGGTGAAAACGGGGCGGGCAAATCCACCCTGATGAAAATTCTCTATGGCATCGAAGCCCCCACGTCCGGCACGATCACGCTGCGCGGCCAGACGGTCCACATATCCAATCCCCAGGCGGCGATTGACATGGGGATCGGCATGGTTCACCAGAATTTTATGCTGGTGGACTCGTTTTCCATCGCGGAGAATATCGCGCTGGGCTGTGAATCCACCCGCAATCGCGGCCTGACGGTGGATCGCCAGCAGGCGATCCGCGATACCGAAGCACTCTCGCAGCAGTACGGCCTGTTCGTGGAACCAACCGCGCGCGTCGATACCGTGCCGGTCGGGATGCGCCAGCGCGTCGAAATTCTCAAAGCGCTGCATCGCGGCGCGGAAATCCTGATCCTGGACGAACCAACCGCCGTGCTGACACCGCGCGAGACGCAGGACCTGTTCGCCGCCGTGCGCAATCTCGTCAACGAGGGCAAAACCGTAATCTTCATCACGCACAAACTGCGCGAAGTGATGGAAATCTCGGATCGCGTGACCGTCATGCGCGATGCCCGCACGGTGGACACCGTCCATACTGCCGATACCAGCGAAGCCGAACTCGCCCGGATGATGGTCGGGCGCGAAGTCTTCATGGTGGTAGACAAGCCACCCGTTGATCGCGGTAAACCTGTGCTCGAAGCGCGCAGCCTGACCTACATCAACGCGACCGGGCGCACGTTGCTCCACAACGCGACCTTCACCACCTACGAGGCCGAAATCCTGGGAATCGCCGGGGTCGAAGGCAACGGCCAGACCGAACTGGTCGAGGTGCTGACCGGCCTGCGCGCTGCAACCGGCGGCGAAGCGTTCGTAGACGGTCAACCGGTGTTGGGTTACGGACCGCGCAAAGTGCGCGAAGCGCATGTCGCCCACATCCCCGAAGACCGGCTGACCAACGGAGTCGCGGTGATGGCAAGCATCGGCGATAACCTGATCGTGGACCGCTACTACCGCTCACCCTTCACCCGCGCAGGCATCCTGGACTCGGCGGCTATTTCCACCAACAGCGGGCAGTTGATCGAACAGTTCAACATCCTGGCTCCCAGCGGCGACCTGCCAGTCGGATCGCTGTCCGGCGGGAATATGCAAAAGGTCGTGCTGGCGCGCGAACTGTCCTCTTCGCCCCGGCTGTTGATCGCGGCGCAGCCCACGCGCGGCGTGGACATTGGCGCGATTGAGTACATTCACCAGCAGTTGGTCGATCAACGGACTGGCGGACTGTCGATCCTGCTGGTGTCAGCGGATTTGCAAGAGGTCATGAAGCTGTCGGATCGCATCATGGTCATGTATAACGGCGAGATCGTGGGCATTTTCCCCAACACGCCCGACCTGACCGAAGAAAAGCTCGGCCTTTACATGCTGGGCGCGGAACGCCAGCCCGCCGCAGAAATGGAGCGTTTCCGATGAGGTTATCTTCTCGCCAGCGAGCGTTGCTGGGCTTCAGCCTGTTGATGGGGCTGTTGGTGGTTGCCCTGATCAGTTACAAGGCATACGATCTCGGCAGCGACTTTTCCTGGGAAACCGTCAAAAATACCACCGACTGGCAGAGTGTGCTGCTGGTCAACGTCCTGATCGGTATCAGCGTCACGCTGTTGATTCTCGAACTGAAGTGGGACGCGCTGCGCGTGCTGCTCACGGTCGTGGTGGCGCTGTTGTTCGGCTACCTGATGACGGCGGTCTTCAGCCTGGACGCCGCCGACGACCTGATCCGGGGCGATTTCCGGGTCCAGGTGTTGTCGGATGCGCCGTCCGCTGTCGATCTCAGCTACGAGCAGGACGTTACCGCCGACTTCGATCCCGCCGCCGGAGAAGCGCGTTATCACTTCGCCGGGTCGGAAGGCGACGAAGTGACGATTCTGGCCTACGCGACCGACGCCGAGGCCGGGTTGGACGTACAGGTTTCGCTGCTGGATTCCGGCGGCGAGGTGCTGGAAACGGCCAACGAAGCCTCGCGCCGCTTCACCCGCCAGTACAGCGACTATCTCACCGGCGAAACCGACGCCGTGATTGACGGCTTCGCGCTGCCCGCCAATGGGACCTACACAATCCTGGTGGAGCCGGAAGCGGGAACCGATCCGGTCGCGGCGGAATTGGGGGTGGCGCTGTTTTCGGACGCCGCGCCCGCGCTCGACCTGTTGTATAACGGTCCGGCGGTGGGCGATGTTTTTAACAAGGAAAACGCCGACAATCCGGTGACAGAAGCGCGCTACACCTTTGCCGGGTCGGAAGGTGACGCGATAACGGTGCTGGCTTACGTGCTGCGCAGCAACGTCGCGGCGGACCTCAAGGTCGCACTGCTGGACGCCGATGGTAATACATTGGTCCAAAACAGCGACGCCAGCCGGGAACAGGTAGAGACCTACAGCGCCGAGTTGAAAAGCACCAAAGACGCCATTATCGAGGCGTTTATACTGCCCGCCGACGGCGTGTACACGGTGTACACGCAGCCGGAACCGCTGACGACCGGCACCCGCCTCAGCGAAACGTTTAAGACCACCAACAAAGCCTATGACGCCTTCCTGCTGGGACCGCTCAGCCGCCTGAACCGCTGGGTAATCTGGATTCGGGACGCGCTGACGCTGATCATGCTGGGGCTGGCAATTGCGATTGTGTTCCGGGCCAATCAGTTCAGCCTGGGGGCGGAAGGTCAGTTGTATTTCGGCGCGCTGGCATCGGGCGTAGTGGGGCTGACGTTTGGCGACCTGCCCAAACCGATCCTGGTGCCGGTCGCGCTGCTGTCGGCGGCGACGGCGGGTTTTCTGTGGGGCCTGCTGCCGGGTGCGCTCAAAGCGTATCTGGGCGCGAACGAACTCGTATCCACGCTGATGCTCAACACCATCGCGCAGCGGTTCTACGAAATGGTGCTGACCTTCCAGCTTCAGCCGCCGGACGCCGGGTATACCGCCTCGGAGTGGATACCGGAAAACGGTCTGCTGCCGCCGATCATCGACCTGAACGGCGATACCGTGACGGTGGCGGTGTATTTGCTGATCTTCCTGGTGCTGCTGACCTGGGTGCTGATCCAGCGAACGCCGATTGGCTACGAAATTCGCATGATCGGGGCCAATATCAAGTTCGCGGACTTCGGCGGCGTCAATACCCGGCGCACGATCATGCTGACGATGGCGATCAGCGGCATCGTGGCGGGGTTGGCGGGCGCGCACCTGGCAATGGGCATTCACCGCAAACTGATTCTGAACATTTCTATCGGGCTGGCGTTTGAAGGCGTCGTCGTGGCGCTGCTGGCGCGTAATAACCCGCTGGTCGTCCCATTCACCGGCCTGCTGTACGCCTACCTACGCACCGGCTCGCAGGTCATGGAGCGGGACACCAATATCAGCGCGGAAGTGGTGCGTATCATTCAGGCGGTCGTGATCCTGCTGATCACGGCGGAGGCTCTGGTCACGTTCTTCCGCCGCCGCCGCATTCAACGCCGGGGTACGATTGAATTGGATATCGGAGATAGCGGAGACAATAACGGGACAACCGGAGCGGCAAGCGGCGGAACATTGGAGGGCGCGCATGTTTGATCAAGACCTGCTGCAAAACGTACTGGGCGGGATTTTTAGCGCCGCGTTCCTGGCCTCGATCCTGCGCGTGACCACGCCGATCCTGCTGCCCTCGCTGGGCGCGTTAATCTCGGACCGGGCAGGCGTGATCAATATTGGGCTGGAAGGCACTATGTTGATCTCGGCCTTTACCGGCGTGGTGTTCAGCGCCTACGCGCAGGACTGGTGGGGCGCGGAAACGGGCAAAACCGTCGGTCCCTGGTTAGGGCTGGTTATGGGCCTGCTCATGGGCATCCTGACCGCGCTGCTGCTGGCCTTTTTCCACCTGCGACTCAAGGCCAACCTGATCTTATCCGGCATTGCCATTAACTTCCTGGGGCAGGCCGGGACGGTTGCTATCATGTACGAACTGACCGGCAGCCGGGGCGATACACAGGGCTTTTTGCGCAGCCTGGAAATGCCGTTCGTGCAACTGCCAGATCGCATGAACGATATCCCGGTGCTGAGCTTTTTCTTCAAAGTGCTCGACAACCAGAGCGTGATGACGTGGATCGCGCTGGTTATGGTGATCCTGGTGTGGTACTTCATGTACCGCACGCCGACCGGTATTCACCTGCGCGCGGTGGGGGAAAATCCCGAAGCCGCCGCGTCGGTCGGGATTCGTGTGCAGCGGATTCGCTACCTGGCCCTGACGATTAGCGGTTGTCTGGCCGGACTGGGCGGCATCCACATGAGTATGGGCTATCTCCAGTTTTTCCAGAACAATATGACCGCCGGACGCGGCTTTATCGCGCTAGCAACACCCTCGTTAGGCGGCGGGCACCCGGTCGGAACCGGGTTCGCGTCGGGGATTTTCGGCCTTTTCTACGCGCTCTCGATTCGCATTGGAACGCTGCAAATTCCCTCCATGCTGACACAAATGCTGCCCTTCGTTGCCACCGTGTTAGCGCTGGTGATCTACGCGCTGCAAGGCCAACTGACCACGCGGGTCCGCCAACTGCGCGCTGCTGAGGGCGAAGGGTTCGACGCGACATTCTGGCAGGCCATCCAGCGCTTGAGCGTGCTGCACATGTTCCTGGCGGTGATCGCCCTGCTGGGCATCATCATCGCGATCAGCATGTTGGCCGCGCCGGATGGTTTCCGGGGCAGTGCGGATTACAGCGAAGGGGATGTCCGGTGGCGGGCGTTAGCGGTCGGGGCGGTAGCGCTGGCCCTGATCCTCATCAACCTGCCCTTTATGCTCCAGGTGGAGCGCATCGGGCGCAAGGCGTATTTCAGCGCGGGCGCGGCGGTGCTGTCGCTGTGGCTGTACCTGGGACTGCTGTTTATGCTGTTCCTGGAAACGACCGATCTGGACAATCTTTCTACGCCGCTGGGATTCGTAACCGGGCTGGTCGCGGGCGCGGCGATCTGGTTGGCGTTGGGTGGGTACTATCTCGTGCAAAAGCTGCGGCAGGACTACAGAATAGTGTGATCGTGAGTTAGCCCCTCCCCCTCTGGCCCCCTCCCCACGTTGTGGAGAGGGGGAAAATGGCTAACCGGGAAAATTACGTTATTCTCGGAGCTACCAATAGCGTCCCTATGGAAATAATTTACGACCGGATATGAAGGTAAATTAAAACCATGACACTTCGCGAACACATCTTAGGCGGGCTGTATGGGCAGGCGCTCGGTGATGCCTGGGGAATGCCCGCCTATTTCGACATCGACCAGACCTGGGAAGCCTATGGCGGCTGGATCACCGGGTTCAAACCCGGCCCGCCCGATCACCCGGTCCACTTTGGACTGCCGCCGGGACGCATCACCGACGACTCCGAGCAGGCGTTTTCGCTGGCGCGCGCTTTCATCCAGCACGGCGGCGTGAGTCTCGATGCCGCCGTCGAAGCGATCATCACATGGTATGATCGCGTGGGCGGCGACGAGTCGCCTTACGTGGGGCCGAGCACGCGGCGCGGCGTCCAGGCGCTCAAGCGCGGCGAGGACCCGCATACCACCGGGTTGTGGGGCGATACCAACGGCGCGCCGATGCGGATTTCCCCGGTGGGCCTGCTGCATCCCGGCGACCCGGTGGGCGCGGTTCACGACGCGGTAACGGTTTGCATCCCGACGCACAATACCAACGTGGCAATATCGGGCGCGTGCGCAGTCACGGCGGCAGTATCCGTCGCTATCATGGATCATGCGACACTGGACGCCGTGATCGCGGCGGGCGTGCTCGGCGCGGAACTCGGACGGCAGCACGGGCGCAAATGGCTCGGCCCGTCGTCGGCGCGCCGGATCGAGATGGCGGTCGCCATTGCACGCGGGCCGGGTGACGAACTGGCCCGGCTGCGCCGCATCTCTGACGAGATTGGGACGTCGCTGTCGGTGCCGGAAACGGTCGGAGCGGCGTTTGGTCTGCTGGCGATGGCCGACGGCGATCCCCGGCAAACGGCGATCTACGCCGCCAACCTGTCCGGTGACGCGGATACGACCGGGGCGATTGCGTGCGCCATCGCGGGTGCGTATAAGGGCATCGGCGCGATTGATACCGCATACCGGCAAACGCTGGACGCCGACGAG
>JAFGTJ010000478.1 GCA_016934195.1 Anaerolineae bacterium
ATGGTATCGTGATGCGCTGTTCCACCACGAATACGGCGCTATGATCAATTCCGGTCCGTTCAGCGGCACGATTGGCACGTTGGAAGGACCGGATGGCACGGTTCAACGGGTTGCCAAGACAAAGGTGACGGAATGGCTGGAAGAACACGGTATCGGCCATGCCGCGATCAATTACCGTCTGCGCGACTGGTTGATCAGTCGCCAGCGGTATTGGGGCGCGCCGATCCCGATGGTTTACTGCGCTGAATGTGGGATTGTCCCGGTCCCGGAAGCCGATCTGCCGGTGCTGCTGCCGGATGACGTGGACTTTATGCCGACCGGCGAGAGTCCGCTGCGCTATCACGCGGGATTCTTGAATACGATCTGTCCCCAGTGCGGCGGCGCGGCCACCCGTGAAACTGACACGATGGACACCTTCATGTGCTCGTCGTGGTACCAGTACCGCTACCTGAGTCCGTATTTTGAAGGCGGTCCGTTTGATCCCGAAGAGGGCGCGTATTGGCTGCCGGTGGACCAGTATACCGGTGGGATCGAGCACGCCACCATGCACCTGATGTATACCCGTTTCTTCACGAAGGCGATGCGCGACTGCGGCATTTTTGGCCCGACGGAAGCCGTCGCCCAGGTGATGGGGCGCGATATCCGGGAAATGTGCAATGAGCCGATGACCGCGTTATACAACCAGGGCATGATCCTGGGCGAACCGCGCGACGGCGATATCGTGGTAGCCCAGGGCGCGTTTGATGGCGGAAAGTTCAACGCTTCGGCGGTGAAAGTGGTCGCGGCGGCGAACGAGTTCCCCAACCGCGACACCCAGGTGGTGGGCGAAGTCATGAACCGGGTCGAGACGATCCTGCACATTCGCACCCCGGACGGGCGCGAGATCGTGGTGGATACGGACGATAACACCGGGTTTGATGTTCCGGGCTTTGGCACTGCTGCGAACATTCACCAGATCAAGCACCACCTGGAAGTCGAGAAGATGTCCAAAACTCAGGGGAACGTTGTCGCGCCGGATGCGCTGGTCGATCAATACGGCGCGGATACCGTGCGCGCCTACCTGATGTTTGCGTTCCGGTGGGAGCAGGGCGGTCCCTGGGACAGCCAGGGTATTCAAGGCGTGGTCCGCTGGCTGAACGATGTGTGGGCGGTGGTGATGGCAGGCGCGCCGGGCGGCAGCGCCGATCCTGCCGCCGAGCGCGATTTGCAGCGCAAGACGCATCAGGCTATCGAGAAAGTAACGGATGGGTTGGCGTCGTTCAGTTTCAATACCGCCGTAGCGAGTCTGATGGGATTAAAAAACACGCTGCAAGATGTGGCGCGAGCAGGCAATGTGAGTCCGGCGGCCTGGGATGAGGCGGTAGCGACGATGTTGGTATTGATGGCTCCCTTCACCCCGCATATCGCCGAAGAACTGTGGGAACAGACCGGCCATGCTTACAGCATCCACGACCAGTTATGGCCGGATTTCGACCCGGAGATTGCGGCGGAAGACGAGATCACGCTGGTGGTACAGGTCAACGGCAAGGTCCGCGACCGTATCCAGGTGCCTGCCGACATCAGCGAGGATGACGCCAAGCGGCTGGCGTTGGAGTCGGACAGTGTGCAGCGTCACATGGACGGCAAAACGCCGCGCCGGGTGATCTTCATCCCCCAACGTGGCATGGTGAGCATCGTGGTATAAACTGTATCAGCCGCGTGACGTGAAGTGCCGTAATGCGAACAGCGCCGCCGGGGTATCCAATCCGGCGGCGTAGTTTTACCCGTTATCTGGCTGTTGCAGCGTGAATGAGCCGCGATCCCCATATGCGTCCAACTGCTCCACGCTGCGATACACCGTCACATTCCCTTCGCCCGTGACCGCATAGTTGCCGTCGGGATAGCATATCAGGGAGGTAGCTTCATCCACGCCGATCAGCGTCACGCCGTCCGGCAGATCGGCCAGCAGCTTGTCCGGTGGCAGCCGCATCTGGATCAGATTATGGTGCGGCAGGATTGCCAGATGAGGGGCAAGTCTTAAGCCGGGTTCCCACTGGCCCGCAAACCAGTACACCGCGCCAAGCGCCATTGCGCTCGCGCCGGTTGCCATCACCGCCGTTTTGCGTGCTAATGTCTGGCGCAGCGCGGTTTCTGCTTGGGTGCCTTGCAGCCGTTCTACCATGTCAATCGGGCTTCCATCGATCAGGACGATAGCTTCCACCCCGTTCAAAATCTCGCATGAGGCAGAGGCATTGGCCGTTGTATGGTCGGTGATCAGGGCGTATTCGGGGAAGGTTCCCAGGTTTTTAAAATAGCGTGTGGCGATCTGCGCGTTTTTTTCCGCATCTCGCATCGCCGCCACCGGGACTACAACCAGGCGCGGATCGTGTTCGCCGCGAACCAGTTTTAGCCAAGTGTAATCCGAGTCTTTGGTGCGGGATGAAAACGCCGCGCCGCCGTTGAATACCAGATATCCTTTTGTCATGCCCGGTTCCTCACATCACTTTACGGTGCTTTTTCATCACAACCATACCCGGCGGATTCAGAGCGCGCAAGGTATAATAATCGTTATGGTAGTGTGGCAAAGTAGCGCCACCTGTTAGAACCGAAGCCAATCGCCAAAGGGGTGTGTTGTGCAACGTCAAACCCGCTGTGGAATTGTATGTCTCATCATAACGCTTGTGATCGTAGCGCTGGCGAATGCGCCGCACTCGGCAGCGCAGGGCGACCCGCCGCCGGTATCTCAGCCTTTACGTGGAGCCGACCTGATTGCCAAAGCGCAAACTGATGGCAGCGTGAAAGTGTTGGTTTACTTGAACGCGCGTTTTGTGCCGGAAGGCAGTCTGGTTACGCCGGGCCGAGAAACGGTCGCCACATCCCCCGCTGTGCGCGAGCAGCGCGCCGCGATTGCAACGGTTAGGGCGGACGTGCTGAGCCAACTGGCAGGCTACAACGTAACGGTTGGCGACAGTTGGACGAGCGTGCCAGGGTTTGCGGCGGTGGTAGACGCGGCGGCGCTGCAAGTCCTGTTGAATTCGCCGTTGGTGCAAGACGTGTACGAAGATGTGCCGGAGCCACCCCTGATGGGGTACACGCTGCCCAATATCGGTGTGTCCAATCCGGGCGGGGCCTGGGACCTGGGCGTAGACGGGACCGGCTTTGCAGTCGGGGTGTTGGATACCGGCATTTTCGGTGGACATGAATTTTTAACTGGTAAAGTCGTTTACGAAGCGTGTTTTTCCAACTTTTATGGTACTGATATCAGTTTGTGCGCGGGGGGCGCGCAGCAGGATTTTGGCACAGGCGCGGCCAATCCTTTTTCGGCCTGTGTGGGGATCGCCGGAGCCAGTCGTTGTTCGCATGGGACGCACACGGCGGGCACTGTGGCCGGAAATTGGAATACCTATAACCGGTCCTCGCTGGCAAATGGCCCGATTGACATGGGCGGCGTGGCGCGCGGGGCTGATTTGATCGCGCTCCAGGTGTTTTCGCTGATTGGCGGCCAGGTGCTCAGCCACTCCGCTGATCAGATCAGCGCTTTGGAACACATTTATACCGATGTGGCGTCGGTGGGGGCGCGGACCGGTGGCGGCCCGTACTACGACGTTGCGGCGCTGAACGTGAGCATTGGCGGCGGGCGGTATGATACCATTTGTGACGGGTCCGATCCGCTGCGTCAGGCGGCGCTGCTGAATTTGCGCTCGGTGGGAATTGCGACGCTCATTTCGTCCGGCAACGATGGGTATGTCGATGCGTTGAACCGGCCCGCGTGTTTGTCGGCTGCCGTTAGCATTGGCGCGACCGATACCGGGGTCTGGATGGACGGATATCCCAATTGGTTCATGACCGGGGCGTATCCCGACTCGAATAACGGCTATTTTGCCGATCCCCCGGCCCAGGAGCGCGTGGCATTCTTCACCGACAGCGCCCCGTTTCTGGACCTGCTGGCCCCTGGTTATTTTGTAGAATCATCGACATTGGGTTCCACGTCGGCTGAGACGACTGAGTATGCAGCCGGGGCGGGTACGTCTTCCGCTGCGCCCCATGCAGCCGGGGCGTGGGCGATCCTGAAACAGCAATCGCCGGTAGCTCCGGTGGACCGTATCCTGAGCACGTTGCAGGCCACTGGAGTCACGATTACCGACACGCCCTATACCGGCAACTTTGACCCCGGAACCGGCCCGGTGTCCATGTCGTTCCGCACGGGGGCTAATGCCATCTATCCCCGGATTCAGGTGGACGCGGCTGTGCTTGCTTACGGGCGTGATTTCGGCGATGCTCCGGCCAGTTATGGCACGCTGGACGCCGATGACGGCGCGCGCCATATCCGCGTGCCGGAGTATTCCCTGGGCGTGGGTTCCGACCAGGAACCGGATGGCACGCCGGGGATCGATGATGGCGATGACGGCGTGGTATTCCCGGCGATGGCGGCAGGCGAAACGTCGCGGATTAACGTTGCCGCGTCGGTGGAACAGTCGGCGCTGGCCCCCGACACACCTTACCTCGGCTTGCTGAGTGTCTGGATCGACCTGAATGGTGATGGTGATTTTGCCGATGCGGACGAACAGGTGCTCACCGACCGGGTATTGACCGGGCCGTATCCTGAATCCGTCCCGATCTCGATCCCGGCGTCGGCGGTGCCCGGTGACACCTGGGCGCGCGTCCGGTACGGCACGCAGACCGGGTTGGCGTTCGACGGTGAAGCCTATAACGGCGAAGTGGAAGATTACCCGGTGACGCTGCTGCCCGCCCGCGAATCCGACGAACAGGACACGGATGAAACCGACACATCGGGCGGAGGCACAGCGGCAGGCCAGTCGTTGGATATGGCAATTACCAAGAGCGGCAGCGTGTCGGGCGGCGGTCTGGGGATGGTAGGCGACCGCCTGACGTGGGATGTGATCGTAACCAATCCGAGCGGCGTAACCGCTGTGAATATCGTGGTGATGGATACGGTGCGGAGCGAACTCCGTATCGACAGTGTGGAAGTGTCACGCGGATCGTTTACCGTCGCGGGCCAGACCGTGACGTTTACTATTGATTCATTGGCTCCCGGCGAGTCGGCGATTCTGCGTATCAATACCACTGTGTTGAGGGGGGCGGCGGACGGCGTGATCGATAACACGGTCATATTGGCCGCGACCGGGCCATCCGGCGAAACGGTCACGCGCAGCGCAACGGCCTCCGTCCAGATCGTGTCATCTCTGCCCGCGACCGGCTATCCGCCCGCCGGGGACAGCGCCAGGGGGAATTGGATTTGGATGCTGCTGGTCGGTTGGATGGGATTGGTCGTGGTGGTGGGCGTTGTGCATTGGCGGCTTCAGCGGACCGCGTAGTAACCGTGTAGCAGTGCCGTAACAAAAATATAATGGGGCCGATCACTTGGCCCCATTACGACTCAAGCCACACTTGTAAGCCGCGTTCTGTTCCTGCTGTGGCGGCTGCCGCCGCAGGTGGTGATCATCTATCTGGGACGCCGGTTGCCCGACGCCTCTCGCAACCTACCCGGAACTACTAACGGGACGGACCGCCCCTCATTCCTGCTTGGTCTTGCTCCCGGTGGGGTTTGCCTAGCCGTCGATGTCACCATCAACGCCGGTGCGCTCTTACCGCACCGTTTCACCCTCGCCCTTGCGGGCAATACACTTCTCTGTTGCACTATGCCGTCGGGTCGCCCCGCCTGGCCGTTAGCCAGCACCGTGTCCTGTGGAGCGCGGACTTTCCTCATCCCCGGAGGGACGCGATCACCCGGTCAACTTGAGTCTTGGTTTCATTATACCACCGGTTCGATCACTTCCAGCCCGCCCATATAGGGCCGCAGCACGTCCGGCACGATGATGCTGCCGTCCTGCTGTTGGTAGTTTTCCATGACGGCGATCAGGGCGCGCGTCATGCCCAGCCCGGACCCGTTCAGCGTGTGGACAAAACGCGGTCTGCCGCCGTCGGCGGGCCGGTAGCGGATATTGGCGCGGCGGGCCTGGAAGTCCTCGGTATTGCTGCACGAGCTGACTTCCAGCCATTCCTGGCAACCGGGTGCCCACATTTCCAGGTCGAACTTTTTGGCAGCCGCGAATCCCAGGTCGCCCGTGACCATCTCTATCCGCCGGAAGGGGATACCCAGCATCCGGCACACGTTCTCGGCGGCTTGCGTCAGGGTTTCCAGTTCGTCATAGCTGGTTTCGGGCGTGGTGAACTTGTACAGTTCCACTTTCTCGAACTGGTGAACGCGCTTGATCCCGCGCACGTCGCGCCCCGCACCCATTTTCTCGCGGCGGAAACAGGGTGTATGCGAGACATAGTGCAGCGGTAGATCGGCCTCTTCCATGATCTCGTCGGCGTGCATATTGGTGAGCGCGACTTCAGCCGTCGGCAGCATATACAGCTCGGCGTCCAGATCGGCGTAGACGTTTTCGGCAAATTTTGGGAACTGCGCCGATCCATACATCGCCTCGGCTCGCACCATGAAGGGCGGATAAATTTCGGTGTAGCCGTGTTGTTCGGTATGCACATCGAGCAGCCACGCGATCATGGCCCGGTACAGCCGCGCGCCCATGCCTTTCAGGAGGTAAAAGCGCGTGCCGGATATTTTGACGCCGCGCTCAAAATCGATCATGTCCAGCGCCGGACCGAGTTCCCAGTGCGGCAGCGGCTCAAAATCAAACGTTCGCTGCTCGCCTTGCGGGGGATGGATGATATTTTCCTCTTCGCTCCGGCCTACCGGCGTGCTGGCGTGCGGCATGTTGGGAATCCACAGCATGTGTTCATCCAGCGC
>JAFGTJ010000093.1 GCA_016934195.1 Anaerolineae bacterium
CACCGGAGTCCCGTCGAAGGCATCGATCCAGCCGATGCGGACGATCCCGGCCTCCTCGTCCACACCCAGGATCGCGCAGGTCGTGATCGCAACCGGATTCGGGCGAAGTGGCGAACGGGTGGCGAAGACGCCCGTTGTCACGCCGGGCGCATACGGCGGCTCCGCCTGGAGAAACTGGCGGTATTCCGGCGTATCGCCCTGGTCGGCCCACCAGAATACGATCACATGGCTGAAGTGCTCCAACTGTTTGAGCGCGGGACGGTACGGTGCGTCGATGACCACCTGGAAGGTATCGCCGGACTGCTGCACGGTGCCGATAGCCTGCAATTGAAACATGCGTGGGGTTATGGTGCTGTCGCTCATCTGAATATCCTCCTGATACGGTTTAATACGGTCACATCAGGTTCAAGTTGGCCCAACCGGAACGACACCATCATCCCAAAAAATCGCGGCAGCAGGCCACCGAAAATGTGGTCTGCTGCCGGACTGCGCGGTATAATAGGCTCATTGTACGATTAAAAGTCTGCTTTGATAGCTCACCGCGCCGCTTTGATCGGGGCGGTTTTTTGTTATCAAAACAGGACACAGATAAACGCAGATACACACAGATTAAAAAACTAAAAAATCAGCGGCCACCTGCGTCCGAATGAAATTATTTTGCTCCCATCTTGCGGGCTAACCAGCCGTTCGGAATGTCGATGTTGAAGTAAACTTGCATCGCGCCCGAAGCGGGGTGGCGCACGTCCATCACGTCGAACCAGTGGCCCGCGTGTTCACTCAACGTCTGTCTGCCGGGCGTTAAACCCATCATACGCAGCGCGCTGTATTCTTCCGAAATGCTGATCACGATGAACGCCGTCTGATAGTCGCGCCCATCACCGGACTGAAAAATTGAGGCGATCAGTCCTTTAGCAAAGGTGCGGTGATAGGCGGCCTGATCCGTGTCCTCGCGCCGGACATGCACGTAATCGGCGGCGATGTGCGCTTCGATATCCAGATAATTCGCTGCCAACAGCGCGTCGATGGCTTTCAACGCAGCGGGCCATTTTTGGGCGGGCAGCGCATCACGGAGTTTCTGGACGTTCTTGGTATCGTTGGCATAGGGGTTATAAGCGGACGAACGGGCATAGGCCAACCGTAACGCCTGATAATCCGCGCCGACCGGGTTGGTCCGCGCGTCGGCCAGCAGGTTAGTGTAGGTCATGGGCGGGGTTTCCTTTCAGCGGACTGAGACGGCGGCGGCTGTAACATCGGTGAATCGGGTGGGTGCGGCCCGGTGATCTCGATCAACCGTTGGCGGAGTTCTTCCTGCCTGCGAACGGCGGCTTCCTGGCCTGCGAGCCGCGCCGCCTGATAATGATCGCGCAGGCGTTGGCGGGCCGAATCCCCTGATTCCGGCGTGAACAGCAGCGCTACCGCCGTCCCGACCGCTGCCCCGCTCAAGATGCCGCCAATCCATGCCAATATTCGCCGCATGATGATCCCTCCTGACCGCTGGTATCGCGTATGATGCAAACTGCCGCCATTATAGTGCTGAATCCCGTTTTTCGCCGCCTCACCGCGCCGCGCATGGCCCGCCTACAGCCCTGATTCCACCGTTTCGGCAATCTTCTGAAAAGTGTATAATTAGGGGCACGTCAGATCATGGTAAGGATGGGGTATGCCGGTTCCGTTTTGTCACATTTGTGAGCGCAACGAGTTAGAAAAACGCCAGTATGGGGATGCCAGCCTCAACCGGGGTGATTACTGCCCGATCTGTCACCGGCCCGCGTGCCGCTACCATATGGGGCGCGTGCGCTGGCGCTGGAAGGAATCCGGCCACCTCGAAAGCGCCATGATCTGCATCGAGTGCAAAAACGCTTACGAGCACCGCCACTGGGACACCCACAACCGCGACTGGATCGACTGACACGTCGCGGCGCGCGCTTTATGTTGCACCTATACCAAGAGGCCAACACGATACTATGACCGATCTGCACCGTATCCTCACGTTTGCACCGGACGTCCAGCGCAATCTGACCGCCTATGTCCGCCAGTGGTTCGCGCCGGAAGACGACGTACTGCGGCACGTCCGGCAGAATACCGTCGCTCAAGGACTGCCGGAAATCCAGATTCGCCCGGAAGAGGGGCAAATGCTGCAATTCCTGACGGCGGCGGTCGGTGCGCGCCGGGTGTTGGAACTCGGCACGCTGGCCGGGTACAGCGGCATCTGGCTGGCGCGCGGTCTGCCGGATGGCGGCACACTGATCACGCTGGAAATGGATCCCAAACACGCCCGTGTCGCCCGTGACCATTTCGCGTTGGCCGGAGTCGCGGATCGGGTAGAGGTGATCGAGGGGGTGGCGTTGGACACGCTGCGCGGCCCATTGGCCGACGCGGAACCGTTCGACATGGTTTTCATCGATGCTGACAAGCCGAGCTACCCCGATTACCTGGCGTGGGCAGTGGAACACGTTCGCCCTGGCGGGATGATCACGGCGCATAATGCGTTTCGTAGCGGGTGGTTGGTGAGCGCCGACGGAGATGCGAAGGTCCAGGCTACGCGCCAGATGCTCGAAGCAATGGCGCAGGATGACCGGCTGGTCAGTACGATTGTGCCGGTCGGGGATGGGATCGCGGCGGCGGTCGTGCGCTAAACGTCCCGGTCCTATAAACGCCAAGAACCGGGGACGCCGACCCCGGTTCTTGATTAAAAAGGAGGAGAAGAAGAGATTTCGCCCTTCGCTCATTACTTACTATACGTGAGCTACACTACTCTTCCCGAATGACAAGGCTACGTTTAGCCTACGGAATCCCTACGCCCTTCCCGTGCGGACGCTATCGGGAACACGCTTGTATTTGTGCTGTTGTGACGGTCTGGACACAGCCTGGGCGCGGCAAAATAGGACGCGGTAAGCAGCGCCCCTACCGGACCCATTGACGGACCGGCGCTATTCCACGTCCACCTTGACTTTATCTTTGCCGCCCTCGTCTGCGTCCTTGCCCGTTTTGGGCTTGCTGCGCAGCTTATCCAGCCCACCCTCGACGGTATCCACCACGCCATCGACCAGCGCGCCCCAACTGTTCCGCGTCTCTTTGATCGCGCTGCCCGCGTGATCGCGGAAGTCCTTCGGCAGCAGCGCGGCAAACGCCTTGCCGGTTTCTTCCAGCGCGTTGAGTTGGTGGTGCGCGAAGGCGCTCAGCGGTGAGCGTTCTTTGCCGGTCGGTTCGGCCTTGTCCGCCTGATGTGTTTCGGGTTCCGGTGTCGTTTTCGCCATGATTCACATATCCTCACTATTCCAATACAGAGACGATCTCTACTATTAGTATACTACGCAAATCGGGCCGGGGGGGTTGCTCAAGACTGGGTGCGCTCGGATTTGGGAGCAGAAATTTTTTCACCACAGAGACACAGAGAGCACAGAGAAGAAAAACCCTTTTTTCTCCTGCTATTTCTCTTCAAAAAAGAAACTCCGTGTCCTCTGTGTCTCTGTGGTGCATTTTTGCCCCGATATCCGAATATCCCCCTCAATACCCCCGCGTGCGATCCACCAGATTCAGCAAATCCTTGCGCGCCAGATACCGTTCCAGGTTCGCCACGAACAGTTTAGCCGCCTTGTCGTTGTAGTCGTGCGTGCTGCCGGACAGGTGCGGCGTGATAATCAGGTTGGGCTGCTGCCAGAACGGGCTGTCCTCCGGCAGCGGCTCGAACTCGAATACGTCCATTGCGGCCCCGGCGATGGTGCCCGATTGCAGCGCGGCCAGCAGCGCCGTTTCGTCGATCACGCCGCCACGCCCCACGTTGATCACGAACGCCGTTGGCTTCATGGCCTGGAAAATTTCCGCATCGAACATCAGGCGCGTCGAGTCGGTCAGCGGTACGGCCACCACCACAAAATCGCATTCCTTCACCATCGACGCCAGCGCTTCGGGCGGGTACAGGCGGTGAAAATAGGTCCCATCGGGATCGCCGGAATCGGGCAGCACGTAACCATCGGGATCGGCGGGCTGGCGCACGTCGCGCTTGACGGCCAATACTTCCATACCGAAAGTGTGCGCCACATGTGCGATCTCGCGCCCGATGCTGCCATAGCCCACAATGCCGACCGTGCTGCCGCGCAGTTCCAGCGGCAGTAAGGCGGGATACTGGTCTTCCTCCGGCCAGTTGGCGTGGGCCTGAAGGCGCATCATCTCCGGCAGCCGGTGCCCGAAGGCCAGCATCATCATGAAGGCGAATTCGGCGATATTGGTCGCGTGGATGCCGCTCGACGTGGTGAGCAGCACGCCTTCCGCCTGGAACAACGGCTGATCCAGCAGATGATCGATCCCGGCGGAATGCGCGTGAACCCAGCGCAGATTGGGCGCGAGCGCCGGGTCCGGCACCACGTTCCAGGTGTACAATACTTCGATGCGGGACCAGATATCGTCGGCAATGTCGCGGCTCTGCTTGGCCGGGATGTGGATGAGGTCGATCCGGTCCGACACGTCACGGAACGAGTCCAGCAGGGCGTCCGAGAAATCAACCGTGATCAGGACCGGGATCGGATCGGCGTGGTCAGACATAGATTTTCCCCTTATGGTTCCGGCCAGTATGTACCACACATACTCAGGATAAATTTTCTTCGATGCGGTCCAGCCATTCGTGAACGAGCGCATTGAACAGCGCGCTCTGTTCGATTTGTAGATTATGCCCGGCTCTATCGAGTACCGCTAGGCTGGCACGCGGATAGTTTTCGAGAATAGCCCATGTATTCTGGTAGCCGACCATGTGATCCTGGCGTCCGAGCAGCATCAGGGTCGGTTTGTTAAACGGCACGGGCAGGGGATTCACGCTGAAAGTATAGCCATAGTTTTCTGGGGCGGAAATTTTGCTCAGAAAGTCCCGGTCATACAC
>JAFGTJ010000011.1 GCA_016934195.1 Anaerolineae bacterium
CAAAAAACGGGTGCACCGCGCGGTGCGCCTGGCCCGACAGTCGGGCGGCTCAGTGTCCGGCTGTGCCGCGCGGATTGGGCAGCATCAGCGAGCTGATCGCGCCCAGCGCGATAAAGATCGCGGCGGTCAGCGCCGCGGTGGACATGCCGCGCGAGCGCGCCTGATTGAACATCGGGACCAGTTCCGGCGCGGCAGCCGCCGCCAGCGGTTGGGCCATCGACTGCGCGGCGGCAGGGTCCAGGCCCATCGCGCCGCCCATCTGCGCGGCAAACTCGGCGGTGAGCGCCGCGGCGAGTTCGTCTTCTTCAAAGTAGACCGGTTGCTTGGCGATCTCGATGAAGCCCACTTCGGCATAGCTGTACTGCGGGCCGGAAAGCACCGCGCTGGCGTCGATGTCGGCTTGCATATCCGCTTTGATCACGGTGGTCAGCACCGTGCCGATAATGGCGATCCCCAGCGCCGCGCCCACCTGCCGGATCGTGCTGTTGCCGCCCGACGCGATCCCCGCTTTGTGACCGGGGATATCGAACAACACCAGGCTGGTCAACTGCGCAATCGCCAGCCCTAATCCCAACCCGTACAGCGCCAGGATCAGGGCGATGGTCGTGGTCGAAACACTGGAATCGATTACCTGCCACAGCATCACCAGCGCGATCACCTCGATCACCATGCCACTTGTGACGATCCACTTGGGGCCGATCCGGTTGGAAAACATCCCGGCGGCGGGCGCACCGATGAAGGCCATCACCGCCAGCGGCAGCAGCGCGATCCCGGTATCGAACGCCGTCAGCCCTTTGGTGCCCTGCAAATATAACGAGGCGGCGAACAGCAAGCCGATCTCGCCCAGGTTGACGATCAGGCCCGTGATCATGCCGTAGCGGTAGCTGCCGAAGCGAAACAGGCCGAATTCAAATAACGGCTCGCTGCCGCGCCGTTCCAGGCGCAGCTCGAACCACGTAAATACCGCCAGCAGCGCGATCCCCGCCGCAATCGACACCGGCACAATCGAGATATCGCTGGAAGGCCAGTCCCAGCCAAACACGCTAAACAGTTCGTCCGGCTTCCACCAGCCGTAGCCCTGCCCCTCGATGATGCCGAACACCACCGCCGCCAGCCCGATCCCGCCGAGCAGCGTTCCGGTGATATCGAAATAGCGTTTACTGCTGTGGTCGCGTGATTCCTGGATGGCCCACAGCGACCCGGCAAAGGCCGCGATCACGATGGGAATATTGATGAAAAACGCCCAGCGCCACGAGGCATGATCGACCATCCAGCCGCCGAGCAGCGGACCCATTGCCGCCGCGACGCCCGCCGTCGCGCCCCAGATGCCGAACGCGATCCCGCGTTCTTTACCCTTGAATGTCGTGGTCACGATTGACAGCGTACTGGGGCTGAGAATCGCCGCGCCGATGCCCTGTAACGCGCGCATGGCGATCAGCATCCCAATCGACGACGACGCGCCCACCAGCGCCGATCCCAACCCGAACAGCACCACGCCGACCAGGAATAACAAGCGCCGCCCGTACTGATCCCCGATTTTGCCCCACAGAATCAGGGTCGCGGCGTAGACCAGCGAGTAGATCGTATTGACCCATTCGGCATCCCGGAAGGTTGCGTCAAAATCCTTGACGATGGACGGGATCGCCACGTTGACGATGGTCGCGTCCATGATCACCAGCGTCAGGCTCAGGCTCAGGATCAGCAGCGCATACCAGCGCCGCCGGTCGTGTTCGTGGGTGGGTGTGTCAGACAGCATGGGGGAACGATCCTTTGGTTGGTGGGAACGCGAATGCGGTCAGCATAGGATCAACCGGCCCTGTTGTCAACTTCCGGCTGATATCCGGTTAGAAATCGGTACGAATCGCTATACATTTTTGGGAAATTTTTCATTATCTGACCCCTCCAAATCTGATATACTTCGCGCAGAGGAAGGAATCGGCTGCAATGGAAACTTATTTACAGGCCCACCTGGACGCTATTATTGACCGGAATCGTGAGGCGCATATTGCCTTTTTGCAGGACTTAGTGCGCGCCAAAAGCGCTAACCCCTTTACGCCCGACACCTCCGATCCCGACGAACCCATCGAGCGTGACGTAGCCGTGTTGATCCATGACCGGCTGCGCGAGATCGGGCTGGCCCCGGAATTTAAGGGCGTGACCCGGATGCGCCCGAACGTGGTCGCCACGCTGCCCGGCCTCAACGGGACTAACGGCGGCAGGAACGGGGGAGGGCGCTCGCTGATTCTCAACGGCCACATGGACACCGTGATGCCCAGTTCCCGGTGGACGATGGACCCCTTCGGCGCGGTGGTGCGCAGCGGGCGGTTATACGGCCTGGGTGCGTTGGATATGAAAGCGTCGCTGAGCATTTTCGTCTTTGCCGCGCAAGCGCTGATCGAGGCGGGCGTGCAGTTGGGCGGCGATCTGCACCTGACTTTTGTGGTAGACGAAGAACCGGGCGCTTATTCCAACTTCGGATCGGCTTACCTGCTGGATAACGGCCTGCACGCGACGGCGGCCATCGTCGCCGAGCCGATGAACGATAACGTCACGACCGGGCACCGGGGCGGCTACCGTTTCCGGCTGACGGTACACGGCGAAGCGGCGCATACCGGCCTGCTGGCCTGGGAGCGCGGCGAAGTGGGCTGTAACGCGATTACGGCCATGACTCAGGCGATCCGGGCGTTGCAGGACCTGCCGATCCCGTATACCGAATCCCCGGCGTTCCCCGAACGAAAGCCGGTGTTGACCTTCCCGACCATGATTCACGGCGGCGTCTCGATCAACGCGGTGCCGGATCGCTGCGCGGCTTACGGCGACTTGCGCCTGCTGCCCGGTCTGGACGCGGCGGGAGTCGAAGCCCTGATTCACCGGCGGTTAGCCGCGATTCCCAATCTCCAGTACACGCTGGAACCGCTGATGTTCGTCCCGGCGGTCGAGATTCCCCCCTCACATGACCTGATTCAAATCCTGGTGCGCCATGCCGCCGCCGTGACCGATACGCTGCCGTCCACGTTGGGCTGTGGTCCCTGGAATGACGGATGGATGTTCATCACGCGCGGCATTCCGGCCATTTGTGGATTCGGGCCAAACGGCGCGGGCGTTCATGCGCCGGATGAATACGTGGAACTCGACAGCCTGATCGATACCACGCGCATTTTTATCCGCGCCATCGTGGATTACCTGGGCGTTTGGTGATATCCTCGTTTTTAGTATATGCTGAAGATGCATCTATACACCGATCTGGATGGGTTGGTAGATCGGCATAACCAGCAGTACAAACGACTAGCACAAATGTGCTAATGTGTTATAATCTAAACAAGTCACCCCGGTAAATTACGAGCCGACACGAACGCGCGACAGGTTGAGTTTTCTTCAGGTGTTTCTATGGTAAACCGATTCGGCAGGCGCGATAACGACGACGATGATGATCTGCGGGATGATCCGCCCACGCAGCGAAATTGGATGAATCCCCGGCGGCGCGGTGACGCGGACGACGACGATGATATGGATTTGAGTTTCGTCCGGGACCGGCTGAACGCACGGCGCGGGAATGATCCCGCTGACGAGGATGACTCGTCCGGCGGTGGGGCTTTTGGGCGTTTCCGGCGGGGCGGCAAACAGGACAAAGCGGACGCTCCGGCCAGGCCGACCGGCAACTGGTCGCGTGGCAGCGCCGCCGGGGATGAGGATGACTCGTCCGGCGGCGGGGCCTTTGGGCGTTTCCGGCGCGGTAAACAGGATGAAGCGGACTCCCCGGCCAAACCGACCGGCAACTGGTCGCGCAGTGGCGCAGCGGGTGGTAGCAGCGCATTGGGCAGTAAGAAACCCTCAAGCCCGAAGCGCAGCCGATTCTTGCCGGGCGGACGGGACAAAGCGGACGACAAGGCTGACCCCAAAGCGCGCCCGTTTGGTGATACCAGCCGCGACTCCCGGTCCTTTGGGACGGGCACCCCACGCAGCGGGCCGTTTAGCACGGATCGCGGCCAGCCGACCGGCGCGAATCCCGCCGCGCGCCCGCAGCAGCCCCGTTCAACCGGGTTCGAGCGCCCTGGTGGGGGCGCGACTCCGCCGCCGCGCACCTCATTTACCGATCGGGAACAGGATGGCTGGCCGCAGCGCAGCGCGCAGCCGTCACCGCCACCCGCCCGGCGCTGGGGCACGCAGTCAGATGACGACCTGGACGGCGATACCGATGGTTCGGTGGATCAAACCCGCCGCTGGAATACCCCACGTCCCGGCGGCACGCAACCACCCGGCGGTGCGGCGCGTCCCGGTGGCACACAATCACCCGGCGGCGCGGCGCGGCCCAGTGGCTACCAATCGCCCGGTGGCACCCAATCACCCGGCGGCTACCAACGCCCCGGCGGTACCCAATCGCCCGGTGGCACCCAATCACCCGGCGGCTACCAACGCCCCGGCGGTACCCAATCGCCCGGCGGCACCCAATCGCCCGGCGGCTACCAACGTCCCGGTGGCACCCAATCACCCGGCGGCACCCAATCACCCGGCGGCTACCAACGTCCCGGCGGCGCGGATCGTCCCGGTTCGGCTTCGCGGCCCAGTTATTTTGGTACAGGCACCGGGGATCGCCTGGGTGATCAGGCCGACGACGACAAGCCGCGCAAATCGAATCGCCTCGGTATTTTAGGCGGATTGGGCAGCAAGGATCGCGCAGGTGATTCCAAATCACGCCAATCGAACCAGCAGACCGGTCGAAGCGGCGCATTGAGTTCTGAGGATCGCCAACGCAAAGCAGCACCGTTCGACCGCACATCGCAGGCGCCGCCGCCGCGCGCGGGCGGCCCATTTCCCAAACCCGGTTCCCAGAATCGCGCCGGAGACGATGCGCGCCAGCGCCGTGACGCCACCTTCAGCGGGGCCGGAGCCGCCGCCCGTCCTGGCAGTAAATGGTCTACCCCAGGAAGCAAAAAATCGGCAAAACCGGCACCGGATAAGAAGTCAGGCGGGGGTCTGCTCCGTCGCAGCAAAAAAGCTGATTCGCCTGCGCCTGCTCAGCCAACACGTTATTCCCGGCAGGCCCCGGCCAAGCCGTTTAAAGGGTCCCAGAAAGCCCCGGTTCAACCGGCGCGTCCCCTGAAACCAGGGGCCAAACCGCTGCCCGATCAGAAAGAAGCGAGAAGCGCGTTCACCTTACACCAGGGCCTGGACTTCGACCGCAAAATCGACCTGATCGGTGTGGCGATGTTCGGGTTTGCGCTGGTGTCATTTTTCGCGGTTCTACCGTCGATGTCGTTCGGCATTCTCCCGGAGACGAACGGCGGCCTGACCGGTTCGCTGGATCTCCTGCTGTCGCAGTTATTCGGGTGGGGCAAGATCATTATCCCGCTGGTGGCCGGATCGGTCGGTGTGTGGCTGATGGTGCAGAGCTTCGGCGATGACGGGATCGAGTTGGATTACTTCCGCGTGGTGGGCGGAATCCTGCTGTTTGGCTGTGTGTTGACCTGGATACACATGATCGAACTGGTGGACAACCCGGCGGAAACCATCTCCGCCTTTCGCCCGATCTCGGAATCCCTGGCGTTGGACCAGGGCCAGGGCGGGGGCTGGTTTGGGCACCAGTTCTACATGCTGCTGCTCAGCCAACTGTTTGATTGGGGCACGTTATCGGTCCTGATCGCGTGGTTGGTAATTGCGTTGATGCTCACGTTTGAACTGCGGGTTGTCGAGTTGTGGGGCTACGTGGCGGCAGTTTTGGGTTGGTTCCGTTTGCGGCCCAAACGCGGTAAGCGCGGCGCGGGCGCTGCCGGTGTCGAGATTGCGCGGCCCGGCCAGGAACCGGTCACGGTGCCGCTCACGACGGCGGGCGCAGTGGGTGGCGCGGCGGGTGTGGCTATCGGTGTAAGCGCGGCAGGGGCGGCAGGCGCGCCTGTCGGGAGCGTGATTCCGCCGGATGCCAGCCGTCCCAACCCGGCGCAGCCCCCGGTCCGGCCTGGGGAACAGCCGGTATCCGGCGCGGCGGACGAGGGTGAGAGTTTGCCCCAACGCCGCCGCCGCCCGCGTTTCCAGCGGGACAAAGCGGTCCCCGAAGGCATTCCCACCGAGCCGGAAGTCGCCAATGGTGTTGATACCCAGGCTGCAAGTCAGGCGGCGGGCGAAGAAGGCGATTCCACAAAACGGCGGCTCAACCTGTTCCGGCGGCGCGGCCAGGATAAAGGCCAGGATGCGGATACAGATCAGGTCGCATCCGGCGCGAGCACGCCCGGTATCCCGGTGCCGCCCCATGCCGAAACCAGCGCTCCGGCCCGGAATCCGGTCAGCGCAGCGGCGAGTCTGGCAGTTGGCGCAGCAGCGGCGGGCGCGTCGGCGTTTACCGCGTCACGCCCTGGCAGTTCCCCGGCGGACAGTTCCAAAGCGCCGGACACCCAACCGGAGGAATCCGAGGACGAGCGCAGCGGGCGTTTCAGCCAGTTATTGGGACGCAGCAAGGGCAGCCAATCCGAGGACGGCGATCAGAAAAGTGATCCAAAACAGGTCCGGGAACCGGACCGGAAACCAGAGCAGAATCAGAAACCGGCCAGCGCCGGGAGTGTGGCCGAGGATACAGTTATTGCCAGGGGCGCACCGGGTACTGAGGCGGGGGGCGGTGCATGGCCCAATCCGGCCCGCCGGACTCCCGGTGCCACGATAGGCTCAGGCGCGGCAGCGATGTCTGCCGGAACCGCTGCATGGGATCGGGCGGCGCGTTCGCCCGATCCCGGCGATTCGGTGAGCGGCGATCCGTCGAAGCCGACTGCCGACCGGGGCGATTCATCCCCCTGGGCGGCGGCATCCATACCGGTTCGGGCCGCGCCGGGTCAGGAACCGGAGAAGCGGGCGGCGGCGGGGTCAGGCCCGGCAGACGCCAGCGCCGCGCCGGATACCAGCGTGGCGGCAGAATTGAACGATTGGCGGTCACGGCTGAATCTGCGGCGCACGTCTTCCCCAACGGATGAGGCGGACGCGGGTCCGGCGGACAGCGATCCGGCAGATACGGACGCGGAACCGGAACCGGGCGATTGGCGGGCGCGGCTAAATGCGCGGCGCGCGTCCCCGCCGGTGGAAGAACCGGACCCGGACCATGATGATCACGAGGATATTGGCAGTGACGCAGATGACGACGATTACGACGATTACGACGAGGATGACGACGGCGATTACGAGGACGATGATTACGACGACGAGGACGAGGAGGACGATGGTGGTGAGGACGACGGCGGCGACGGTGGTGCGTTGAGCAATCTGGGCCGCGCGGTGCTGTCCGCTGATGTGATACGCCGCCGACAGGCTGCCCCGCTGCCCGGTAAAACGCCGGACGTCGCGCAGGACGCCCGGCCGGATACCGCGCCGCCGGGACAATACCGCGCCCGGTTTAATGCTGAACTGGATGCCAAATGGGGTACGGTGCTGGACTCGGTGCCGGATTCCGTGTTAGATGAAGTGGGCAGTTCCGTAAAAGATCAACCAGACGCGGCCCCGGCCCAACCGAAAGGCCTGGTGCCCCGGCCAGTCCCAACCGGCTCGATCCCGTCTTCGCCGCCGCCGCTTAAGCCTGTTCCCAAACCGACCGGCACGGCGGTCAATCCAGCAGCAGGTGACGGGAGAACCATTCCCGCCGGGACCGCCCCATCGCCAGCCGGAGCGCCAGCCGCGCACGTCCCGGCTGCGCCTGAACAGGCCACCCGCCGCGCCGAAGCCGCTGCCGCTGCTGCGCTTACGGTTCCAGTCGAGCCGAAACAGTCTACCCCGGTTCCTCCCAAACCGTCCTGGCTTCAATCCGGGCAATCCGCGCACCCTGATCGCCCGCCGCAACCTCCGCAACCGGCCAGAGTCCCGGCCCCGACATCCACTCCGCCGCCTGCCTCGGTCCCGGATCGGCTTGCGCCCGGTCGGGGCGCACGGGGTCCGGCGGTAGCGATGGGGACCGGTCCTGCTGCCGGGGCCGCGCGTTCGCAGCCCGATCAACCACCGGTACAGCAAACGCCCCAACGGTCGGCTCAGCAACCGCCCCAACAAGTGGCTAATCCGTCCAACTACGAGGTGCCCGATTTCCGGCGGCTGCTGCGGCGCGGCGAAGACCAACGCATCAATGACGAAGTGCTGCTCGACAAGGCGCGCGTCATTGAGGATACGTTGACGAGTTTTGGCGCGCCCGGCAAAGTGGTCGAAGTCAACCCCGGCCCGGTGATCACCCAGTTCGGCGTCGAGCCGGATTATCTCGTCGCCCGATCCGGTAAAAAGATGCGCGTCAAGGTGGGATCGATTGCCCGCCTGGATGCCGATCTCGCGCTGGCGCTGGCGGCGCGCACCATCCGTATTGAGGCCCCGGTTCCCGGCAAAGGCTTCGTCGGGATCGAAGTGCCTAACGACGAGGTGGCGCTGGTCGGTTTGCATGACATCATGGAATCGCCGGAGTTTCGGCGCGTCAATTCCAAGCTGCGGCTGGCGTTGGGTTTGGGGGTGGACGGGTCGCCGGTTGCCGCTGATCTGACCGCCATGCCCCACCTGCTGATCGCCGGGACGACCGGGTCCGGTAAATCGGTGTGCGTCAACTCGATCATTTCCTGTCTGCTGCTCAGCAATACGCCGGACGACGTGCAGTTTATCATGGTCGATCCCAAGCGCGTGGAACTGACCGGCTATAACGGTATCCCGCACCTGGTCGCGCCGGTCGTGGTGGACCTGGAACGGATCGTCGGCGTGTTGCAGTGGGTCCAGCGCGAAATGGAGGAACGCTACCGCAAGTTCGCCGCCATTTCCGCCCGTAATATCGTGGACTACAACGGCAAAATCGGTCCCGGCGAGAAGAAAATGCCCTATTACGTGGTGGTGGTGGACGAGTTGGCCGACCTGATGATGCTCGCGCCGGACGAAACCGAGCGCCTGTTGGCGCGGTTGGCGCAGATGGCCCGCGCCACCGGCATCCACCTGATCATCAGCACGCAGCGGCCCAGCGTGGATATTATCACCGGCCTGATCAAAGCCAACTTCCCGGCGCGTATCGCGTTCGCGGTGGCGTCGTCGGTGGACTCGCGCGTCATCCTGGATCAGCCGGGCGCGGAAAAACTGTTGGGGCGCGGCGATATGTTGTTCCAATCGCCGGACGCCGCCGCGCCGCTCCGTATGCAGGGCGTGTTTGTCTCGGATGAGGAAATTAACGCCATTACGCGCTACTGGAAGGGGTTGGCGCTCGATCAGGCCGATTCCGCCGGGGATCGCGGGGCGTTGGCATCACCGCACAATAATCCGAGCTTCGACTCTGTCCCAACTATCAGGACGCCCCCGCCAATTCCGCGCACGCCATCCAGCCACCCGCCCGCCCAACCCACGTTCTGGGATGACGAGGGCCGGGCGACCGGCGATAGCAGCGGTGGGGCCAGCAACGGCGACCGCGACGATATGTACGATGAAGCGGTCGAACTGGTGCAGCGGCTCAACAAGGCGTCGATCTCGCTGCTCCAGCGGCGGCTGCGTATCGGTTATACCCGCGCTGCTCGCCTGATCGATATCATGGAGCAGGAAGGCATCGTCGGCCCGGCGGAAAGTGGCAGCAAGCCCCGTGATGTCATCGATCATGTGAAGCGCGAAGGGACGGATTAGGCGCGAGTAGATGCGGGTGGGGCATAAATCCCCACTCTGAAAAAAGGGAGCCGGTCCGCACGATCCACCGGGTAGGGGCGC
>JAFGTJ010000479.1 GCA_016934195.1 Anaerolineae bacterium
CAGTTCAAACGCCGCTTTCA
This sequence comes from Anaerolineae bacterium, assembly GCA_016934195.1. GTDB lineage: Bacteria > Chloroflexota > Anaerolineae > Aggregatilineales > Aggregatilineaceae > JAFGTJ01. Next base: position 21 of record JAFGTJ010000479.1, read on the forward strand.
GCCGCCGCGAGAGGTTCGCGCCATCACTTGCCAGAAAGTCCTCGTAACCTTCGCACGCTGTCAGAAAATATTCTTCGGTGTAAAGTTCTTGAGAGAGTGGTTTGGGCCGCTGATCGGGCCGTTGGTCGGTCAAGCCGTTAATTCCCCTGGTTGGTGTATATACTCGCCCGCGATTATACAAAGCGCCGGACCTATGCGCCATAGTATTTTAGAACGAGGCACAAGGTATCACGGTTTACAAGCCGAGTCGCTGCCGGATAATTTGCTGCACCCAGCGCCATTCCTCCAGCCCCAGCACCGATCCCAGCGCAGCGAAACTTACCAGCCCAATCCCGCCCGCGCCGGTCACAATAACGGCGCGTTCCGCCATGCCCAGACCATCCGGCAGGCCGTAAGCCAGCAGCGCCGCCGTGCCGAATGTCAGCGTGCCCATGCCCGCCGCCGCAAAACATGTCTTGACGGTAGTTTTGAGCAGTCGTTGGTCCCCATAGCCGCCAATGCCGCGTCCCAACAACCAGGCCGAAATGCCGCTGTGGACGAGGTGTTTCACCGAATCCGCGATCATCAGCGCGAAGAAGGAATACCAGGGCAGCAGGTAAATGGCGACCACCATGTACGCGGCCAGACTTACCACGCCAATCAGGGCCGGTGTAAGCGTATTTTGCCGCGCATAGAACGCAAACACCAGCAGCAGGTCCACCGCCGCGAACGGCAAGCCCAACAGGTACAGGCGCAGCGCCAGCACCATGATATCGGTATCGGTGGCGTCAGATTTGCCATGCTCGAAAATCAGGCTCACCACCGGCTCAGCCAGCACAAATAACCCCACCGCTGCCGGGATGATGAGCACAATCGCCAGCCGTAAACCCTGGCCCAATGTGTCCTTGAATGCGCCGAGGTCATGTACGGTCGTGTTGGCAATGCTCACCGCCTGCCGCGAGAGTGTAGGCAGGATCGCCACCGAGATCGCAATAGCGACGAGTCCCTGCGGAAACTGGAGCAAGGTGGTGGCCCAGTTCATATAGGAAATGCTGCCCTCGCCGGTTCGGGACGCGAGGTTGTAGGAAAATGGCCGGTTGACAAGCACGTCCAGCGCCAACGACGCCATCACCGGCATATACAGCAGGCCGATAGTCGTTACACCAGGATGGGAAAATACGCCCCGCAGCCGGATACGAAGTTGCGCATCACGCAAACCGGGCGCTTGCAGCGCCAACTGGACCAGCGCACCCACCAGCCACCCCGCCGCCGCCGCCGTAATTCCCAGGCTGGAATACAGCAGCAGGGTCGTCAGTACAATCGTGCCGTTGAACACCGCCGAGGCGAAGGCGGGCCACGTAAAACGGCGCAGCGCGTATAATACGCCGGACAGCACCGCGAACAGGCTCAGGAACATCAGCGCCGGGGCCGTCACGCGCAGCAAATCGGTGGCCTTGTCGATAACTTCGGGAGTGGCTTTATCGCTGGCGACGAGGCCGATCACTTGCGGCGCGAACAGCTCCAGCGCCAGGATCAGGGCCGAGAGCGTAATGATCACGATACCCAACAGCGCGTTAACGAGTTCCCACAAGTCGCGGCGGTCGTCGCGCGCGGCATATTCGCTCAGCACAGGCACCAGGGCCGAATTAACGTGACCACCGATCAGCAGGTCATACAGGCCGCGCGGCACAATGATCGCCAGATTGAAAGCATCCACGTCGGCCCCCGCGCCGAACAGCGCCGATAGCAGCATCTCGCGGACCAGTCCTAACACGCGGCTGGCAACATTCCCCAAAGCGATCACGCCGGTCGCGCGCACCGTACCGGAACCGGGTTTTTCGGCTGCGACTCGTTCGCTTATTGCTGTGTCCATATCGCTGTATCCATAGTGATCCTGACTACTGCATTCCTGCCCAAAGTCGGCCCGAAGTATCCTGAAACATGGGGTCAACTCTACCGGACGCGGGGCAAAAACGCTACCGGCATTGCCCTACGTTCAGGCGGTTTTTTCCTAACAAACCGGGTAGACTACTGGGTGCATGAGGCCATTTAGTACACTTAAAAGGGACCCAGGATATGAACGACCGCCAACGCTTTCACGCCACGATGCACTACCAGCCCCGTGACCGTGTACCGATCAGCGATTTTAGCTTCTGGCCGGAAACGCTGGACGTGTGGCACGATCAGGGCTTGCCGCGCTCCGTTAACTGCGAGAATAGTGACGCCTTTTTTGGCATGGACCCGCTGGTTCGTCACCCGGCGGTCAATACCGGACTGGAACCGGCATTTGAGTTAAAAGTGCTGGAAGATCGCGGCGATCATGAAGTGGTCCAGCAGGCGGACGGCGTGCTGGTGCTGCGCCGTAAATTCATGAGTTCGATTCCGCAGCACATCGGGCACACACTGGTAGATCGCGCCAGTTGGCACACACACTACAAACCCAGGCTCGATCCGTCCAGTCCGGGGCGCTACCCGGCGGACTGGGACTCGCACGTCAAAATCTGGACCGATCCCAACCGCGAGCATATGCTGGTACTGCCCGGTGGCAGCCTGTACGGGAAAATCCGGGACTGGATGGGGATGGAAAACGTCTCGATGGTGCTGTACGACGATCCGGCCTGGTTTGAGGAAATGGTCGAAACACTGGCGGATTGCGTGATCGGTACGCTGCGCCGCGTGCTGGAAACCGGCGGACAGTTCGACGCCTGCGGCATATGGGAGGACATGGCCTACCGCTCCGGCCCTTTGATGAGTCCCCGGCATTTCACGCAATTCCTGGTACCGCACTACCGGCGCATCGCGGACCTGCTGCGCAGTTACGGCGTAGATGTGATCTGGGTAGACTGTGACGGTAACATCGACCGGCTGATTCCACTGTGGCTGGAAGCCGGGATCAACTGCATGTTTCCGCTGGAAATCGGCACCTGGGGAGCCGACCCGGTCCGGTATCGCCAGCAGTACGGGCGCGACCTGCTGATGATGGGCGGCTTCGACAAACACATCCTGGCCGAGTCAAAAAACGCCATCCGGCGCGAAGTAGACCGGCTGGCTCCGTTGGTGGCAGACGGTGGCTATATCGGCTTTTGCGATCACCGCGTCCCGCCGGATGTGCCGCTGGCGAACTACTGGTTTTACCTGGAAACAGCGCGTGAGGTCTGGGGCCAGGGTGTGAATCTCAAGCCGATGGGCGAATTGGACGGGCGGGTATAATCTGCCGGGTTTCGGCCAGGCCAGGATTTCTCCAACCCGATAACAGGTTCCGGGTGCGGCACGACGCAAAAGATTAAGCCTAACATTTGTCGCGGCATTACCGGCGCTTCCCAGGGTAGAACGGCAGTTTCTTAGGGTATTAAAATGGTTTGAAATTTGTAAAACCGCAGCCATTAGTCATTTTGCGAGTTGGCTTAAAGAAGGCATAGTGGTAGGATTAGGGCACCATTAAATTCACCAGGGGGCCTCATGTTCAAACGTATCTTTGATATCGTAGCCAGCGCCATCGGCCTTATACTGCTTTCGCCCTTTTTGTTGGGTGTTGCCATTGCTGTTCGTATCACGTCGCGCGGCCCGGTGTTCTACCGTGCCCGGCGGGTAGGGCAGCATGGTCATGAGTTTACCCTGTACAAGTTCCGTTCAATGGTGGCAAACGCAGACCGGCAGGGACCGGGCATCACCGGGGCCAACGATCAGCGCGTCACCCCCGTTGGGCATATCCTGCGGCGCACCAAACTGGACGAACTTCCCCAATTATTTAACGTTTTACGCGGGCAGATGAGCATCGTTGGCCCGCGTCCCGAAGACCCTCGTTACGTGGCGCTGTATACCCCCGCTCAGCGTCAAGTGCTGAAAGTGCGCCCCGGCATTACCAGCCTGGCATCCATGCAATTTCGGGATGAAACCGTGCTGCTGGATGGCGATGATTGGGAAAGACAGTATATCGAGAAGGTAATGCCCGCTAAGTTGGCGATAGACCTGGAATATGCCCGGCGCGCCCGGCTGCAATACGATATTTTGATTGCGCTGCAAACCATCTGGTCATTAGTATCAGACAGCTTTGTGTCGCACGATCACCAGAAAAAACTCGTCGAGTCGGAATAAAACCGTCTTAC
>JAFGTJ010000480.1 GCA_016934195.1 Anaerolineae bacterium
CAAGTCCCTCCCTCTAGCTCTGCTGGAGGTCGTATGCGCAGCATACGCGGGGATATTAGGGGGTGAGGCCGTTTTCACGCACACATCTCAAGTTAGCAACAGGTCATTCGTGGACCTTTTCGCAACCTTTGAAGTCATATCGTGTTCTACATGAGGTATAATCGGACGTGATTTTTATGGAAAAGCTATCCAATTCATTGTTTGTTGAAGGGAGACACCCGCGTGGGGTGTCTCCGGTACACCGGAGGATACATTTTGTGAATAAGAGACGAGTGGTTGTCACCGGCATGGGGATACTGTGCCCCATTGGGAATTCGGTCGAGGAAGCCTGGGAAAATGCCGCGAACGGCATATCCGGAGCCGAACACGTCCCAACATTTGAAGAACAGGGCCTCAAAGTCACCTTTGCCGCCAACGTCAAAAATTATGACCCGGCCAGCTTCCTGAGCCGCCGCGATTTGCGCCGCACTGATCCGATCACGCAGATGGCAATCTTCGCGTCCCGGCAGGCGATGGACGATTCCGGCCTGGAAGTCACCGAGGAAAACGGCGACCGCTTCGGCGTCCTGTGCGGCACCGGCATCGGCGGGATTCAAACCCTGCTCGAAGGGCTGTTAAAGTACATCGAAGAAGGCCACAGCACCGTGAGTCCGCTACTGCTGCCGATGATGCTGCCCGACAGTCCGGCAGGCAAACTCGCCATTGATTTTGGCCTGCGCGGGCCGAATATGTCGATCTCGACCGCGTGCGCCACCGGCAATAACAGCATCGGCGAAGCCTTCGAGATCATCCGACGTGACGCTGCCGACGTGATGCTGGCCGGGAGCGCCGAAGCCGCCCTGCTCGGCCTGACGATGGCAAGTCTCGCCAACATGGGCGCGATCTCGCAGCGCAACGACGATCCGAAAGGCGCGTCGCGTCCCTTCTCCGCCGACCGGGACGGTTTCGTGGTGGGCGAAGGCGCGGCCATGCTGGTGCTCGAAGAACTGGAACACGCCAAAGCGCGCGGCGCGCGCATTTACGCCGAACTGAGCGGCTATGGCAGCACATGCGACGCCTTCCACATCACCGCGCCCCAGGAAAACGGCGAAGGCGCGCAGCAGGCCATGCGTCTCGCCATCCAAAGCGCCGGGCTGACGCCCGACGATATCAGCTACATCAACGCGCACGGCACCAGCACCTCGCTCAATGACGTGAGCGAAACGAAAGCGATCAAAGGCGTCTTTGGCGACTACGCTTACCGGGTTCCGATCAGTTCCACCAAGTCCATGACTGGCCACCTGATGGGATCGGCGGGCAGCGTGGAAGCGGTCTTCACCGTGATGGCGCTGGTAAAACAGTTCATCCCGCCCACCATCAACCTGAATGTGCCCGATCCTGAATGCGACCTGAACTACACGCCCAACGTAGGCGCTGCTGCCGATTTGAAGCACGCCATCAGCAATTCGCTCGGTTTCGGCGGTCACAACGCCGTGCTGACCTTCAGCCGGTACGATGCGTAAAGTCGTTAGTCGTTGGTTTTGGGTGGGTGCTATCCTGTCTGCGGGCGGTGCAGTCTTCCCGCTGCCAACCACCAGGAACCAGAAACTAATCACTCTAAACTAATAACCAATCACTGAGAGTGCAACCATGCTGGACCATGCCCCACGCCCAACACGCCGGTTATTTCGCGGCCACGTTGCCAACAATCACCGCCCGCGCACACTGCGCCACGCGCACATCGTCGGTTGGGGCATGGAAGTCCCGTCCCAGGTCCTATCCAACCACGACCTGGCCGCCATTGTTGATACCAACGACGAGTGGATCGTCACCCGGACCGGCATCTGCGAACGCCGCATCGCCGAACCGGGCGAAACCACGACCAGTCTCGCCGTTCGCGCCGCCCAAAAAGCGCTGGATGTGGCCGACATTCTGCCGAGCGAACTGGACCTGATCGTGGTCGCAACCTCCACACCAGAGCACTCGTTTCCCAGCACGGCCAGCCTGATTCAAGACCTGTTGGGCGCGGGCAACGCCGGGGCCTATGACCTCAGCGCGGCCTGCACCGGCTTCGTCTACGCGCTGGATATGGCCGCGAGCAAAATCCAGACCGGCTCGATCAACACCGCCCTGGTTATCGGCGCGGAAACGATGAGCCGCGTGATGGATTGGTCCGACCGGGGGACCTGTATCCTGTTCGGGGACGGCGCGGGCGCAGTGGTCCTGCAAGGAAGCGACACCCCCGGCGGCGTGCTCAATACCGTGCTGCGCTCCGACGGCTCCGGGTGGGATATGCTCACCCTGCCGACCATCAGCAGCCGCGATACCTACCTGCGCGACGGCGAACACCAGATGCACCGTATCTACATGGACGGCAAAGGCGTCTACCGCTTTGCCACCCGCGTGATCGGCGACAGCATCAAGCAGGCGATGACCGAAATCGACCTCACGCCGGACCGGATCAACCTCGTGATCCCGCACCAGGCCAACCAGCGAATCATGGATTTTGCGGCCAAGTCGCTCAAAATCCCGGAAGAGCGCATCTACAGCAATATCGAACGCTACGGCAACACCTCCGCCGCCTCGATCCCGATTGCGCTGGCCGAAGCCGCCAATTCGGACCGCATCCGGCCCGGTGATATCCTGGCGCTGGTGGGATTCGGGGGCGGGTTGTCCTGGGGCGCGACCATCATCGAGTGGACGGCTGTCCCGACCAAACCGTCGCGCTCGATTACGTGGGGACGCCGCAAGGGAGAATATGCTATTGCCGGGCTGCGCCGTCCCGTGATTCGCTGGTGGCGGCGGCTGATGCTGCTTTCGCCCACAACGTGGATCATCGGCGCGCGCCGCTACCTGGTCCACCGCCGCGATCAACTGCGCGCCCAACTGCCCGCCGTGAACGTCAGCGTCCCGGCGATTGTCAAAGATCGAGATAGCAAAGATCGGGACAGCAAAGATCGGGATAGCAAAGACACCGATACCAACCGGAAGGACAAACCCAACGAGTGAGCGCGAGCGCCCCACCCCGTCTTAACCGGCGTAAGCGCTGGCGCAACCGGGGCCTGTGCTTCGGCCTGAGCGCTACGCTTGGTTTGTGCGTGATCCTGGCCTTCGTGATGATCATGGCGGCCCGTTTCGCCGTGATCGCGCTGGACCCGGCTCGCGTCACGCTCAAACAATCCCCCCGCGACGTGGGAATCACTGATTATCGGGACGTGATCTTTACCAGCAGCGACGAAATCACGATCAGCGGGTGGTACGTGCCCTCCCAAAACGGAGCCACCGTGATCCTGGCGCATGGTTTCGGCGGCAACCGCGAGGACCTGCTGCCGGAAGCGGGGTTACTGGCCGGACACGGTTACGGCGTGCTGTTGTTCGATTTTCGCGGGCACGGTATTAGCGGCGATGCCCTGCGCACCGTCGGGAATCACGAGCAGCGCGATCTGACCGCCGCGATTGATTTTGTGATCGCACAACCGGAGGTTGATCCCGCCCACGTTGGCGCGATTGGTTTTTCGATGGGCGCGGCAACCCTGGCCCACGTCGCGGCGAAAGATGAACGGCTGCGCGCCGTCGTGATCGAATCCGCGTTCGATACGCTTGACAACGTTGTCCATGATATGACGAGCCTGTTCGGACCCCTCACAGAATGGCCCGCACGCTGGTCCCTGCAACGCGAAGGACTGGACATTGACGCCGTGCGCCCGGTCGATGTGGTGTGTAACATAAGTCCGCGCCCGGTATTCCTGATCTACGGCAACCAGGACGACACCGTTCCCGACGGCGCGCAGGCGGTCATGTTCGCCGCCGCGTGCGATCCGGCGGAAACGTGGCTGATTCGCGGCGCAGGGCACGAAAATTTCCTGGATTACGCGGGCGAGGAATACGCCGCGCGCCTGCTGGATTTTTTCGACCGCGAGTTACAAAAATAAAGTTCACCACAGAGACACAGAGTACACAGAGAAATATTTATAAGAGAGAGATATCTATATTAATGTAGTTTTTCTCTGTGCTCCCGGTGCCTCTGTGGTGAAAAAAGTTTTTCCCCGGCCCAAACGCACCGGTCCCACCCCATATTCCCATTGCCAAGCGCCCGCCCCTTCTTTATAATCGCCCCTACCAGACTACTCACGCGGGACAAAGAGAGAATCAACCGTTATGAAAAACATGACCAGCGCCGAAGTGCGCGAGGCGTTTCTAGACTTTTTCGAGGAAATGGGACACAAGCACGTCGCGTCGTCGTCGCTGGTCCCCGGTAATGATCCCACGCTGCTGTTTACGAATGCGGGCATGGTCCAGTTTAAGGACGTGTTCCTGGGCCTGGACAAACGCCCCTATTCCCGCGCCACCACGTCCCAGAAGTGTATGCGCGTCAGCGGCAAACATAACGACCTGGAAAACGTCGGCCCGTCGAACCGTCACCACACCTTTTTTGAAATGCTCGGCAACTTCAGCTTTGGCGATTATTTCAAATCAGACGCGATCCGCTATGCCTACGACCTGCTGACCAAAGTGTACGAGCTGCCACCAGATCGCCTGGTGTATACCGTCTACGAAAACGACGACGACGCCTTCCACATCTGGACCGAAGAAATCGGTATTGATCCCCGGCGCGTGGCGCGGCTCGGCACTAAAACCAATTTCTGGCAGATGGCCGATACCGGGCCGTGCGGTCCTACCAGCGAAGTGCATTGGGACCTGCATCCCGAAGAGGGCCTTGATTCCATTGTGCCCGACCTGGAAGCCGACAGCGAGCGTTTTCTGGAAATCTGGAATCTGGTATTCATGCAGTACAACCGCACCCAGGCCGATCCCGCGCATACCGGCCAGTGGGATGAACCGCTGCCCGCCCCTGGTGTAGATACCGGCGCGGGGTTGGAGCGCATCGTCAGCATCGTGCAGCATACCAGCGCCAACTACGAAACCGACCTGTTCATGCCCATTATCCGCCGCGTGCAGCAGTTGACCGGCCACACCGACGCCGAACGCGACGCTGACATTGTGCCCTACCGCGTGATCGCCGATCACATGCGCGCCGCCACCTTCCTGATCGCGGACGGTGTGCGCCCCGGCGCGACCGGGCGGGATTACGTGTGCCGCATGGTCATCCGGCGCGCGGTGCGCTTCGGGACCCGGTTGGGCTTTGAGGAACCGTTTTTAGCGGACGTGACCGACGCCGTGATCGACGTCATGGGCGGGTATTATACCGATCTGGAAGACGTCCGCGACACGATCCGGCGCACCATCACCAACGAGGAAATTCGCTTCCGCCGCGCGATGGACCGCGCACTGGCCGAGCTTGAGGGAATGCTGGTTGATTTCCGGCAGGCGCGCCAACTGCCCGGCGACCAAAACACCGCCGTATCCCAGGCGATGCAGGCCGTATTCGCGGAACTGGCCCATGCGGTAGATGACCCCACCCGCGCGCTGAACGGCCTGATCGCGGCACTGCAAGCGGGCGAAGCGCCCGCCGATGTGCTGGATCGCTACATCGTCAACCTGTCGCGCGTGAACAAGCTGCCCGCCGAAGTCCTGGCCGACCTGCTGGACGCGATCCGGCACGCCTACCTGACGGACGATCTCCGCGAAAACTTACTGGACGCCATCACGCGGTTCCAGTTCCCCGGCGAACTGGCCTTCCGCCTGCACGCCGAAAAAGGTCTGCCGCTGGAAATCACCCGCGATATCGTCCAGGAAATGGGCATCGTGATCGACGAAGACGGTTTCCGCAAAGCGCAGGCGCATCACGAAGCGGTCAGTCGCGGGCAGGACGGCGGCGCGTTTGCCGAAATCGACATGGGGGCCGTGTACCGGCAAACACTCGCCGCGCTCCAGGATCAGGACCTGATCCCCAAAGGCGTCCACCACGAGCAGTATGGCCCGCTGCGCCAGGAAACACGCCTGCTGGCGATCCTGCGGGACGGTGAGTTAATCGACCGCGCCAGCGTGGGCGACCGGGTGGAAGCCGTGCTCGAACTGACGCCGTTTTACGTCGAGTCGGGCGGGCAGGTCAGCGACAGGGGCGTGATCGAAGGCGAGGGATGGGCCATTGACATCGAGGACGCGCGCCAGCCCATCGGCGGCCTGATCGTCCACAGCGGCGAAGTGGTCGAGGGCCAACCGGCGGTCGGCGAACTCTGTCACGCGGCAGTGGACGCCCCGCGCCGCCTGGACATCACCCGCAACCACACCGCCACACACCTGCTGCACGCCGAATTACGCAGCGTGCTCGGTACGCACGTCCAGCAGCGCGGCTCGCTGGTCGCGCCGGATCGCCTGCGCTTCGATTTCAGCCACGAACAGGCCATCAGCCAGGACGAACTGGACTCCATCAGCCAGCGCATTAACCAGGCGATCCTGGCGAATCTGCCGGTATTTGTGGAATGGAACGACCTGGACAGCGCGCGCGCGGGCGGCGCGATGGCGCTCTTTGGCGAAAAATACGGCGAGCATGTGCGGACCATCATCATCGGTGACAAGGGCTACAGTTACGAGCTGTGCGGCGGGAATCACGTCGAGAATACCGGCGTGATTGGCATGTTCGTATTCACATCCGAGGGCAGCGTAGCGCAGGGGATTCGCCGTATCGAAGCGCTGACCGGACACGGCGCGGAAGCCTATATCCGCCGCAGTCTGGCCCGGCTGCATCAGGTGGCCGGACAGTTGGGCACCACGACCGAGGCGCTCCCGGTGCGCGTGGAAGCGCTGCAAACCGAACTCAAGGACCAGCAGCACGATAATACCCGGCTGCGCCGCCGCATCGCGCGCCTGGAATTCGAGAGCCTGATCGCCCAGGCGGAACCGGTCGGGGATGTGACCGTGCTGGTGGCGCGCGTTAATCCGACCACCGCCGACACCCTGCGCGACATGGCCGACTGGTTCCGGGATCGCGTGGGGTCCGGGATCGTAGTGCTGGGCATGGTGGCCGATAACGGCAGGCCGCAGCTTCTGGCCGCTGCGACAAAGGACCTGAAACAACGTTTCCACGCCGGGAACGTAATCCGCGAGGCGGCGAAGATCGTAGGCGGCGGCGGCGGCGGTCGTCCCGACATGGCGCAGGCGGGCGGCAAAGACCCTGAACAACTCGACGCGGCCCTGCAACACGCCCGCGAGTTGATCGCAGCGGCGCTGGGCTAATATGCCCCCACTCCAACGGATCGGCCAGGGACGCACTGCCGACGTATTCGTTTGGCGCGACGGGCAAGTGATCAAGCTCTATCATGACGGGTTTCCGTGCGCTCTGATCGAGCACGAATACCGGATCGCCCGCATTGTGGCAGCCAGCGAGGATATTGCGCCGCGCGTGTTCGATCTGGTAGAGCACGATGGGCGACCGGGCCTCATCTACGAACGGCTGGACGGACCGACCCTCTACCAGACGATCCATGCCGGACGCCCCTGGACGCTAATCGCGGCGGCGCGCATACTGGCCGAAGTCCAGGCCGCGAGCCACGCCTACACTGCGCCCGACCTCCCGGCCCGCCGTCCCCAGATTGCGGAACGGATCACGGCGGCAGAAGGCTTGAGTCCCGGTGAAAAGGCACGGCTTCAAGAGATCGTCGCCCAACTGCCGGACGGTGACACACTCTGCCACAACGACCTGCACCCCAATAACATCCTGGTCACGGCACGCGGCCCGGTAGCAATCGACTGGATGGACGCTTCACGCGGCGATCCGCTGGCGGACGTGGCCCGCACGCAGCTTTTGATCGGCAATCGTTTTTGTTACGAGCAGAACCCCGTGCCGCGCGTCGTGATACGGGCATTGCTGGCGCTGTTTCAAGCCGCGCATTTGCGCCGCTACCGGGCGCTGCGCCATGCCCCGGCGGAAGGGTTGGCCGCGTGGCGTGGCCCGCTGGCTGCCGCCCGCTTGATCGAAGGCATTTCGGAGGAACGGGACCGGCTGTTGGCGCTGGCGCGGGGAAACCTCACCCCCTAAATTCCCCTCTCCAACCAAGTTAGAGGGGGGAACTTGCCGAAGAGGGACTCGAAACGATCTCTGGGGCCAGGGATGAAGCTAACTTACAAGGAGACTCACCCATGATCGACACCCCTCGCGCGCTGGACGGCCTGCGCGTGCTGGATTTTTCGCGCATCCTGGCCGGGCCGTTTTGCACAATGCTGCTGGCCGACCTCGGCGCGGACGTGATCAAGATCGAGCAGCCGGGCAGCGGCGACGGCACCCGCCAATGGGGACCGCCCTGGTTCGAGAACGATTCCGAAAACGGCACCGAATCCCAGAGCGCCTACTACCTCAGCATCAACCGCAACAAACGCAGCCTGACGCTCGATCTCAAGTCCGAAACCGGGCAGGAATTAGCCCGCCAACTGGCCGCGCAGAGTCACGTCGTTGTGGAAAATTTCAAAGCCGGGGGCATGACCGGGTACGGTCTGGACTACGCCGCGCTGCACGCGCTTAACCCGGCGCTGGTGGTTTGCAGCGTGACCGGATTTGGGCAGGACGGCCCCTACCGCGACCGTCCCGGCTACGATTACGTGATCCAGGCCATGAGCGGCCTCATGTCGATCAGCGGGCCGGTGGACGGTCCGCCGACCAAGCTGGGAGTCGCTATTTCGGACGTAATCGCAGGATTATTCGCCGCCTCCGCGATCCTGGCAGCGGTGCGGCACGCCGAGCGCACCGGGGAAGGCCAGTATATCGACGTGGCGCTGCTGGATACGTCCATCGCGGCGCTGGTCAACGTGGCAAGCAATTTCCTGGTATCGGATCACCCGCCCAAACGCTACGGCAACCAGCACCCCAATATCGTGCCGTACCAAACCTTCCGCGCCGCCGAGGGGGAATTCGTGTTGGCGTGTGGCAGCGACGGGCAGTACGCGAGGCTGTGCACCCTGATCGACCGGCCCGACCTGCGCGACGATCCGCGTTTTGCCACCAACCCGGCCCGCGTGAAACACCGCGATATCCTGGTCCCGATCCTGGCGGAGATTTTCGCCACGCGCCCGGCGGCGGAATGGGTCGAGAAACTGCTGGCGGCAGGCATTCCCGCCGGACCGATCAACGACCTCCCGGCCATTCTGGACGATCCGCACATCCAGGCGCGGGGACTGGTCCACACGGCGGATAACGGCCTGCGGTTGGTCGGCCCGCCCGTACAGTTATCCGAAACTCCGGCATCAGTGCGATCCCTGCCGCCCACATTGGGCGAGCATACCGCCGCCGTGCTGCGCGAGGTTCTGGGATTGGACGCGGAACAGATCGCGCGTTACCGGGCTGAGGGGGTGATCTAAATCACGGGCACGTAAAATTCGCGTGATCGGCCTGCTGTTCCAACGTGAAAAACTCGTGCAGACTATCGCCGCCACACCCCAACCGGAAGAAATAATACTCGGTGATGGGCGCGTTCAGCACCGCCCGGATCGCCCACAGCGCGGGCGAACAGATTGGGCCGGGCGGCAATCCCTCGTTCAGATAGGTGCTGTAAGACTGGTTCGGCACGCCGGACAGCCCGTAATA
>JAFGTJ010000481.1 GCA_016934195.1 Anaerolineae bacterium
GAACGTGAGCAGTTGATCGTGCGGTAAAAACACCATGCCCGACGATACCTCCTACAGCGCGCGAACCGGCGATTCCCCGGTGGACTACGTGCCCCGGCGCGTCGTGTCGCTGGTGCCCAGTCTGACCGAATCGTTATTCGATCTGGACCTGGGCAACCGCCTGATCGCCATTTCGGATCACTGCACCCGCCCAACGGATCGCGCGCGGGCGCTGCGGCGGGTGGGCGGCGTGCGCCAGCCGGATATCGCCCAGATCGTTGAACTGGGACCGGACCTCGTGCTGCTGGACGCGGATATCAACCGTCCGGCAGATGTCGCCGCGCTGCGCGAGGCGGGTATTCCGGTGTGGATCACGGGGCCGCGCACGGTGTTTGATACCCTCAATTTGCTATGGGATATCATGCACATTTTCGATCACGCCGTCATGGTCCCGCGTGTGCGCGAAATCGAACGGGCGTATGATTACACACAAGGTGCGGCGCGTATCGCGGAGCCGGTGCGCGTGTTCGCGGCGTTGGGGTGCGATCCCTGGGTGACGGTCAATACGAACACCTACACCCACGACCTGCTGCGCGTCTGCGGCGGCGCGAACGTCTTTGCGAACCACGCGGAACGCTATCCTACCGTCACGCTGGACGCCGTGATCGCCGCCCAACCGGACGTAATTCTGCTTCCCGGTGATTGTCCAGTACCGGAGAGCGGGATAGAGCGCGTTCACCGGATTGACGGGAGTCAACTCACCTGGTACGGGACGCGCCTGGGTTACGCGCTGCGCGATCTACCGGGATTACTGATGCCGGAGGGGGGATCAGCATGACGACGCTTCGCACATTATCGGACAAGACGCTGGCGGCGCTGATCGACGGCGTCCCGGAAGCCGTGCTCGCGGTGGATGAGGAGGGCCGGATTGTGGGCTGCAACCGGGCAGCCGAGGCAGCGTTGGATTTGCTGGCCGCTGATATCACCGGCCACCTGCCCGCTGCGCATCCTCACACCGCGCCGCTGGCCGACATGATCCGCCGCGCCGTGACGACCGGTCAGCCTACCCGCGAACCACTTCCCAACAGCGGTCACGCGGGACATACCATCATGGTGCTGGTAACTCCCGCCGCCGGACCATCACACCACGCGCCGCGCAGCATGAGCCGCCTGCTGGACCAGATGCGCGAGATCGTCCACGAACTCAAGCTGCCGATCTCGTCCGCCAAGAGTTTCATCGACCTGATCGAAGCAACCGGCGAGGTCAATACACAGCAAGCAAAATGGGCCGAACGCGCCCGCCTGAGCCTGATTTCCATGCTCAGTTTGGTCCACGAACTGCTGGATATGGCGTGGTTAGAATCCGGCGCGGCGCTGACGCTCCAATCAACCGACCTGTGCCAGTTGGCGGAGCGCGCGCTGGCCGGGCTGGAGAATTACGCCCACTACCGGGAGGTGGACCTGTCGTTGGACATACCGCCCGAAGGCTGTACGCTGCATGGTGACGAGTCCCGGCTGGAAGGCGCGATCACCAATCTAGTCAGCAACGCGATCAAATATTCGCCGGACGGCGGCCCGGTGCGGCTGGTAATCCGGCGCACCGCCGACACGATCACGCTGCGAGTCGAGGACCGGGGCATCGGGATCGCGCCGGAACACATCCCGCACCTGTTCCAGCCATTCTACCGGGTACAGACCGCCGCCACGCGCCGCATCGAGGGCAGCGGTTTAGGACTGAGCATCGTCAAGGGGATCGTGGAGAAACACGGCGGCACGGTCTTTGTTGAGAGCGCGCCGGGCGAGGGCAGCGTTTTCGGGTTTACGCTGCCAGTCACTAACGGCGGAACGCCCATCGCTTAATCCTCATCCGATTGCCCGCGATGTGTGAGCCACTCCAGGTAGGACGCGCCACGCTGCGGTTCCCGATCCACCACAATCGGTAAGGCCCTGGGCAGCAGATCGGCCATGATCGGCGTCATGCCCAGCGGATCGCCGTCGATCTGAGTGGGCTGCGGGGTTTTGGCGTCGATCACGATCCGTTTGCGGGCCGAAAAATAAATGATCGCTTCCGGCGGCAGGCCACTGCCCGCCACCAGATTCGTCACGCTGTTAAGCACCCGCACCGGGTTCAGCGGACGCAGCACCCCCGCGTATAATAACCCGTCGTCCGGCTGGATCGCCTCGTTGATCACCGCCAACCCATTGATCCAGGTTAACGCGCCAGTCGCCGTGACGAACGCCATGATCCCTTCGACACGGATCGGCGGCTGGCTGTCCAGCGAGATCAGGTACTCCACAGGCCGGGTCTGCCGCAGCGAGCGCAAACCGGAGAGTCCATAGGCCAGCAAACCTAAGCGATCTTTGTCCTCGCGGGTGACGTTCTGGGCGGTTTCAGCCTCGAAGCCGCACGATACGCGCAGCACCGAGCACCGCTCCCCAACGCGCGCCAGGTCGATGTGACGCAACGCGCCCGGCCCTAACGCCAGTTCCAGCGCAGGATCGAGGCGGTGCGGCAGTCCCAGGAAGCCGGATACCACGTTGCCGGTCCCGGTCGGCACCCACGAAAACGGCAGCAGATCGTCGCCAAGCACCTGCTGCGCGCCGGATACGCCCGCCATCAGCGTACCGTCCCCGCCCGCGACCAGAATCCGGTCGATATCGTCCGCCACCCCCGCCCGGATCGCGCCCGCGAAGTCAAAATCCGGCGTGGTGACGTGCAGCGTAATGGCCGGGTCGGTAATTGTGCGCAGCCGTTGGATCACATCCTGGCCGCGCCGAGAACCGGAGGCCGGATTCACAATCGCCAGGACGTGCCGGGGCGCATCTACCGGAGTCCATTCAGTTTCACTCATAAACAATAAATCCCACTTTTAGTTTTTTTCAGTATACAACGAAAGGACTAAATCGTGATCCGAACCGGGGTGAGCGTCGGGGTAGGCGTTGGCGAATACTGGGGCGTCACGGTTGGCAGCGGCGTCGGCGTGATGTTGGGATTGCGGGTGGCTGTGGGGCTGCGGTCCGGCGTGGGCGTCGGGGTGTCCGAGGGCGCGGCAGTCACGGTCGGCAGCGGCGTAAAGGTGATCGAAGGCGTCAGGGTTGGATTAACGGGTTCGAGCACGCTTTCATGCATGTAGACGATATCACGGTACGCGCCGCCGGGATTAAGTTCGATCACCCACCATTCCGGGTTATTGGGCACCCGCGCATAGACGCAAAATTCCGTCCCATAGGGCACCACCTCCACGATGGGGCATTCGCGGTTATCCTGGCTGGGACACTCGCGGTACACGGCGCGATCCACGCTGACCTTAAATTCCTGGCAAGGCGGCAGCGGCGTAAACGTGGCCGGGTTAAAAACGGTTGGAATCTGGGGGCGCGCGGCGGCGGTTGAGGTAGCGAACGCCTGCCGCGTGACCGGCGCGGTGATATCGCCCGAATCTTCCAGAAAACTCACGAAGCCCATCCACACATAATACCCACCAAACACCAGCAGCGCACCCACCAGGATGATCAGCAGCGGAGAAGGGCCGGTTCGATGACGACGAGACATGATATCAGATTTTTCTGCGCGTCACGCTTCGTTACTTTTCCCCCGAACGCAGCCGTTCCAGTTCACGCTGGCACGCCGCCAACTCGTCCGACAGGCGCTTGATCCGCACCAGGGACTTGATACGGGTGAACATCACCAGCGAACTAACCGGCTTGTTGATAAAATCGTCCGCGCCCGCGTCAATGGCCGTTTGCCGGTCCTGATCGCTGACATAGGCCGTGATCATCACGACCGGCGCGGACTGGGTACAGGCATCAGCTTTCAGGCGGCGGCAAACCTCGTAGCCGTCCATACCCGGCATTTTCACATCCAGCAGCGCCAGGTCGGGCGGATCGCTGGCGGCGATCTCCAATGCCTCCTCGCCGTCGTGCGCCAGACTCACGCGGTAACCGGCCATCGTGAGATTGGCTTCCATCACTTCGCGGTTCATCCAATCGTCGTCCACCACCAGGATATGGGCCGTTACGGTATCGGTTTTCATGGCGCAACCTGTAACTTGACCAGCTTATCCCGCACATCCTCAACCGCCCAGGGCTGCATCCCGTCCAGCACGATCACCGGCTTTTCGGCCACCGCCGGATTCAGCAGCCAGTCGTCGTGACAGGCTTCCAACTGCTGCAAATAAACCAGCGCGATCCCTTTTTCCTCGGCGCGACCACGTTCTTGCAGCCGCCGGTAGCATTCCTCGGCGGGTGTGCGCAGGTACAGAATCGCGTCCGGCACCGGGACCGACGCCGCCATGAATTCCCAGAAATGCAGATACAGCGCCCACTCGGTATCGTCCATCAGGCTCTGATCGTGCAGATTCTTGGCGAATACGTGGCGGTCGCAGTAGATCGACCGCTCGAAAAACGTATCGCCGGTAGGGAGATCGGTGAGACTCTGGGCGCGGGTGACGAACGCGCAGATTTGCATGGTGAACGCCCAGCGCGGCGTGTCGGTATAGAACCGTTCCAGCAAATTAGCCGCGAATCCGCTTTGCCAGCGTTCCACCGGCTCCGGGATGAAACGGTAGTCGCCGTTAGCGCC
>JAFGTJ010000094.1 GCA_016934195.1 Anaerolineae bacterium
CACGCAGAGAAAGGGGGTTTTTCTGTGCGCGTTTGCGCCAGGTTCCAGGCCAGGGAGAGGCCAGACCCGGCGAGATCCCATTTGCATCCGGCGCGGTTCGGGTTTATCGTATTGCGCAGTGATAGTGAAACAGGGGACCTTAGAGGTGAGCACCACGAACCAGGGACGTCACATTTTTATCAGCTACGCGCGCAACGACGGCATAGATTACGCCGAGCGCCTGGAACGTGATCTGAAACAAATGGGATTAGAGGTCTGGCGCGACCTGACCCAGTTGGATAACTATTCCGATTTTAGCGTCGAACTGGAAAAGGCAATCCGCAACGCGACCCACGTAGCGGTATGCCTCACGCCCGAAGTCAACCAGCGCGACGACTCGTTCGTGCGCCGCGAAGTCGCCTTCGCAAGTGTCCTGGATAAGCCCATTATCCCGCTCAAATTTCCGAATGCCGATCCGATCATCACCATCATTCACCTGACCTACATCCCGTTTTCAAAGGGCACGCCGCCCGAAGAACAACTCAACTACGAGGAAGGCTTACATAAGCTGATCGAACGCATCCGGGCGGAAACGGAGCGGCAGGAAGTCAAACGCCCGGCTGCCGAAGACGTCCATTATCCCTACCTGAGCGAACTGTACAAGCGCATCGTGTCCTTCCTTGAACGGACGGTCACGCGCGAACTGATGGTCGCCAGCCGCGCCGAGACCGATGCCGTCGAAACACAACAGGACCCGTTTGCCAGCATCTTCCCCACCGAGTTCCTGTTCCAGGCGGGCATTGACGAATCCAGCGCCGTTTTTTCCAACTTCGGCCAGGCGTTCCGGCATTACGAGGGCCGTGTGCTGTTATTAGGGACGCCCGGTTCCGGCAAGACGACCACGCTCACCGCCTTTGCGCGGGACGCGATAGCCCGCCGCCTGAACAATGCCCAGGAACCGCTGCCCGTGCTGCTGCCGGTTTCAAGCTGGGACCCCGGCCAACACGACTCGATTCAGGCCTGGATTCTGGACCGGGGCGCGATCCCCAACACGACGCCGGAGCAGCTTGATCAGATGGTGCGCACGGGCCAACTGCTGCTGCTGTTGGACGGCATGGACGAACTGCTCAACCGCCAGGATGCGCAGCGGAAGTTCATGTCGCTGCTGCCGGAGAACAACCAGATCGTGGTAAGCTGCCGCCTGGAAGAATACAACGCGCTGGACGAAAAACTACGCCTGCGCGGTGCGGTCAGCCTGCTGCCGCTCACCGACGCCCAGATACGCGACTACCTCAAGACCTTCCCCGGCCTGTGGGACATGCTGGTCAACGATCAGGACCTGCGCGAACTGGCCCGCACGCCGATCATGCTCAACCTACTGGCGCTCGGTTATTCTCACGCCAGGGACTCGTTCGTGGCCGGGATGCAGGATGCCGATCAGCAGCAGCTTACCAACCGGATCATCGGCTTCTTCGTGGAGCAGCGCTACGACCGCGAACGCCGTCGCAAAGGGCAGCTTCCCTTTGACCTGGACGAAGTCAAGGACGAGTTGGGCCGAATCGCAGCCCAGGACAAACAAAAGCTGCACAGCGTCAACCTGCTAAGCGTCGAAGATTTCTCCGGGGTACTGCTCACCAACCGGGTCCAGGAATTCATCGACCAGATGATCGATCTGGGGTTTCTCGTTATGCGCGGCGAGTCGATGATCGGTTTCACACACCGGCTCATCCAGGACTATTTTTACGCCGACTGGGTCGCGCGGCTGGATCACTTCCATTTCGCGGCGACCTATTTCGAGGCGTTCAACTGGTGGGGGCGCTACGTCACGTTTCCTTTCTGCGAAAGTTTAGTGGCGATCTGGAACCACCGCGACCAAACCGCGACCGACCGTCAGGTGTGGGAGATCGTGGACTCGTTCCGCCAATCTTACCCGGTGGGATCGCTGCGCGAAAAACAGACCTCGTCCCACTGGGCGCGGGTACGCGACGCCCTGGAACGCCTGTACGTTTTCTTCGATCTGGGCGGCGATCCCCGCCTGCTGCCCGAAGACCGGCGCGCCCTGCGCATGGCGACCAACGAATTTCGCGCCGAGTCCTACCGGTTTATGGGCGACCCTGACACAGCGGAGGCCATCTACCGCGAATCGGTCGAGGTGTACCTGTCGGAGGAGGATCGCTGGAATGCGGCCTACCAGCTAGGCTATCTGGCCGGGCTGCATGTGCAGGCGGGCCGCTGCGACGAAGCGCGGGCAACGGTCCGGCAGTCAGTCGATCTGGCGTTTGAGTATGCCCGCGAGGACAATGAGGACGATATCAAGGAGATACTGAGCCTGGATGCGTTCGCGCTGGGGCAGGCCAACCTGAAACAGGCCCGCTACGCCGAGGCCGGGGAATTTTTCGCGCAGGCGGCATTCTGGGCCTATGCCCAACTGATCGATCCCGGCCCGCCCGACGATTACACCATCAAGTGGTATCATGACATCTGCCTGGACAGCGCCGCCCTGCTGCTGGCGCTGGACGACGCCGCGTGTGCCCAGGCATTGGACGCGCTGCACCGGTTCTGGCCCGTCGCCCCGGCGGTCAAAACAGCCGCAGCGGACCCGCCCACCCTGGCCCGGATGGTGTTCCCGGCCAGCATCACCGGGCCGGTATCCGAGTATTTTGAGGAAACCGCCCAGGCGATCACCGCCGCATTTTACGCACTGCATCCCGATCTTGTGCTGCCCACGCCAGAGAACGACGCCGAAGATGCCTAATGGAGAAACCAATTCAAATCCGTATAATACCATTCATGACCGTCACGTTGTAGGGAGGCACCCGTGTGTGCCTCCGAGCTACCGTCCGGTCATCATCAGCGGCGGGACACATGGGTCCCGCCCTACGGATTGTGCGAAGTCTATGTGTTTTCTCCATAAGCTTCTGGCAAGCCGCGCAGGATGGGGGGCAGCAGGTGTCGCCAATGACCGTAGACCGCCGTGTAAATGCCTTCAATCCAGGCGCGCGCCTGCAACACGCGGGCGGGCGGCGTGATATCGCGCACCGGACTCCACATGAGGCGCATAGGGATCGTGGTATCAGGGCCGGTCGGCATCACGTAGCCGGTCACAAACGGGATCAACTCCGCGCCCTGACGCTCGTAAAACCGCACCCGGCGCAGCGAATCCACGTTCGCGGCGTGTGGCACATCGACTTCCCACACCAGGGCCTGTGACTGGGTCGTAGCAGCTAAGTCCCGGACAATGTGGCGAAAAAACTGCTCTCCCACCCCGCGCCCCTGGTGAGGCCGGTCCACCGCCAGATAGGACATATAATGGGCGGGCGTGTTCGGCAGCGGCAGCATCACGCCGAATCCGATCAGGCGCGCATCCTGGCGGGCCACATACACCGTGAGATGGTCCTGCAACCGGGCAAACGTCGCAAAGGGCTTGCGGTCGTAGGGTGGGAAATTATCGACATAGATGCGCTCAAAACGGCGCATGTCCTCTTCGTGATCAAAATCGGCCAGCCTGTCGAATGTCAGGGATTCCAACGGCACGCTCCCATCCCTACCCGGCCCGCTGCACGCTGAGCTTGTAGCTGGCCGGAATCGCGGTGAAAGGGGCCATCGCGCCGACGATCACCGTCACGCGCCCGCCGTCCGGCACGGTTACGGTCGTGCCGCCGGTATTCAGATCGTCCAGGACCAGGAACCGGACCATAATTCCACCCGCCGCGTCGTGTTCCACCAGCGCGACGGTCCAGTTTTGCGGCACCACGTCGGGAATCCGCAAAAAGCCCTCGACCTGCCACACCGGGAGCACCGTTTCCACGTCGTCCGCGAATGCCAGTTCCGCGATCCCGATATCGTCCAGCGCGACCCCCGGCATGGTCTGGGACCCGTCGGTCAGGTACTCGAAGCGCACCAGGACCGGCCCGCCCGCGAACGCGCTCAGGTCGATCTGCTCGTCCACCCAGGCGGCGGAGCGTCCGCTGTAATACGCGCCGGGCGCTTTCGGGCCGGTGGAGGTGGATTGCTGCCCGTCCATGATGGTCCAGTCCTGCCCCGCATTGCCGGACACTAATACCTGGAACCAGTCGTATTCGTCCTCGACATTCCACCACGCGCTGAAAGCCAGTGTCGCGCTGTCCAGCCCGGTCAGGTCAAACGAGCCGGTCAGCCGCGCCGCGCTGCTGTCCAGGTTGTAGGACCACCACATCCAGTCGCCGGAATGCGGCACCGCGCTCATCGCGCTCACCGAGTCGGTCCCGTCAAACGTCAGATAATACGTGCCGGGATCGTCCAGCGCCAGGTAATCGGCCCCGTACTGCTGGACCGTATCGGTGCGCAGCGCGACCAGCGGTAGCGGGTGAATCTCGCCGGGCAGGTCCAGACTTTGATAATAATAGTGCCCGTCGCCCACGTAGGGATCATCCAGGTAATTCGCCAGCAGCCAATCGGCAAATACGGCGTCTACGTCCACATCCTGCCCGGCAGCGTCCAGCGCGGCCTGGACCGCCGCCAGTCCGTCGTAATCGGTGTGTACCACCCACCGGATAAATTCCAGGCCAAAGCGCTCGTAGAGGTACACCAGGAACAGGTAGGACGCGCCGTAATAACGGCCCACGTCGTAGCCGTTGAACGACCAGCCGTTGAGGTGATGATCGGGCTGTTCCAGAAAATCAGTCACGCTGTATTCGCCAACGGTGCGCGGCGGGAACCCGTTGAGGTGTTCGGCCAACTGCGACAGCCCTTCGTTGAACCAGCGGCGCTCGTTGCCATCGACGTGATACTGGATGAGATGCTGGTGTTCGTGGGCTAACGTGGTCAGGTATTCGGGCGAGCCAAGCGGCGCGGCATCCAGGCCGATATAGATGATCTCGCGCTGGTTGCTTTCCGGGCACAGCGCGCGCGGGCACTGGTCCTGCGGGCTGAACGCGCCCATCACGCCCCACGCAATGGAGCGCTGGCTGAGAATGTGAATCCGGCTGTCGCCGTCGATGCCGGGATTCCACTCGTCGCCGTAAATGCTGTGATTCAGCGGCCAGATGTGCTCCTCGAAAAAACGAGTCGTATAGTCCAGCATCGCGGCGTCTGGGAATACGCCGGTTTCCAGCCAGAAATAGGCGTGCTCGGTGCGGGCGCGCAGTTCAAACACCTGCGCATCAGACCGCATCCCCAGCGGGAAAAACTGTTCGGTTTCGCCGACATGGTATTCATGAGTCGGAAATGGGCCGTAGACTTCGGCGGGCGTTTTGCGGCCCACGTCGATCAACCAGTCGGCCTCGGACCGGTAGCGCGGCACAATTGGCGCGTCGGCCCACGAGAGCTTGTCGCCATTCTGCCGCTTGCCGTCCTGGGCGTAGACCGACCGGGGCGTTAATGGGGCCAGCAGCGGAGTCAGCAGCAGCGCCGCCAGACTGCCGATCACCACCAGGGCGGTGATCGGTCGCCGGAGTTTGATTTCAACCAATACGCGCTCGTTCATTTTGTTCCCTCACAACCCATACCCCCCCACATTCTCAACGTTACAATCAGCCTCACCCCTTACCCCCTCTCCATTTCATGGAGAGGGGGAAGTTGAGCGAAGCGAAACGGGGATGAGGCTACTGTATAGGCGCGATTGTCACGATATATTGGGCTGCTTCGGTCGTGACCGGGGCCAGTCCCGATATCACCACCACCGCCTCGCCGAGGTCGCCGCCCACCTTGAACTCCCATTCGCCCTGCGGCGCGTCGCCCCAATCCAGCAGGCGCGTGACCGGCGAAGCCACGTTACCGGGCTGGACCAACTGCACCAGGAAATACTGCGGCAGCATATTGTCCATCCGTACCCATCCCGCGCTGGTCCAGCCGCCGTCACCGCTTTCCACGTCATCCTGGTAGCCGATCTCCGGGATGCTGATATCGTCGATGATCAGGCCCGGCTGCGTCACGGCGTCGTCGGTGACGTACTCGAAGCCGACCATCACTTCCTGCCCCACATACGGTGTGAGATCGATGGATTCCTGCACCCACCCGTTGCTGATACCGGTATAACCGGGACCATAGGCGTTACCGTGCGGGTCCTGGGTGGTGGTGCGCGCCGTTTCGAGCGGAGTCCAGGTCGCGCCGCCGTCGGTCGAGATTGTGACGTAGGCGTAATCCCACTGGTCCTCGATGTAGTACCACGTCCAGTAGTTGAGGGTGGCGCTGCTGACGCCGCTCAGGTCGAAGGGCTGTGTCAGGCGCGAGTTGCTGTCGTCGGCGCGGTTGGACCACCACATATACTGGCCGCTGTGGGCGTTGGTCGGCACAATCGATACTGTGTCACGGCCCTTGATCGTCAGGCGGACGTCCTGCACAAAAGTGCCCTCTACCGGGATTTGCAGGTACTCCGGTCCCCACTGCGGCGCGGCACGTTGAACGGGCAAGCCATCATTCAGCGAGAACGTAGTGGTGATGGTTGCCTTGACATCACTAAGACTCTGCAAATCGGGGTGCGTGTAGGCGTAACGCCCATCACCGACCGCCGGGTTTTGCAGCAAATTGGCGACCAGCCAATCGGCGTACAGGTCCACCAGACCGACCGGCTGGCCGGTCACCGGATCGGTGGCGTTGATGGCCACCAGGGAATCGGCGACACTTTCCAGCCCGTTGGCCGGATCGCGGACCAGCGAAGTTGTCGCCGCTTCGCCGTAGCGCTGGTAGAAATAGGCCGCGAACATGAAGGCCGCGCCGTAATGCAGGCCCCGGTCGCCGTCTTCCGGCCAGGTGTTCAACTGAAACGAGGGATTCGCCAGGAAATCACGCGCAAAACCGCTCGGCCCGTAGCCCGTCAGCATCGCCGCCAGTTCCGACAGGCCCTCATTGAGCCAGGTATCCTCGTTCTGATCGACGTACCAGTGGACCATATGCTGGAATTCGTGCGCCAACACGCCCTCGTAGTAGTCCGTGCCGACGGCCCAATCCATCGCGTCCAGGTTGACGAAAAACATTTCGTGCTGGTTGGAGTTTGCCACCGCCTCGACCGGGTACTGGCTGGAACTGCCGTAATAGGCCGCGACCCACGATCCCAGGTTGCGGGCGTGCAGGATGTACAGGTGTGGATCGCCGTCGATGCCGGGGAACCACTCCGATCCAAAAACTTCATGCACCTTTGGCCGGATCATCTGTTCAAACTGGTCCGCCGAACGCTGGACGCTGGCCGGATCGAGCAGTTCGCCCACCTGCACGAACATATAGACGTGCTCGGTTTTGTAGACTAATTCGGCGTCCACCTGGAACGAATCGGCGTCCAGGTTATCGGCCCAGAATGTCACCACCTCACCGACCTCGTATTCACGGGGGGCAGTGGTCGGCGGGGCGGGAATGTTCGTCACGCCCAGGAACCGCTGCGCCAGATCGAGCCGGTCCCGGATGGGAATCACAGTATTCTCCACCTGGATCAAGGTTTCATTCCCGCCGCCTTGCGCGAGTGCCGAGTTTTGCTGACTATTTGGCAGTCCCACCACCGCCAGCGCGATCACGAGCGTTACAACTACTACTACCCGATATGGTATACGATATAGCATTGAAATTTCCTCGTTTCTACGCATCCCGTCATAAGCCACCAGCGCGTTTATTGCCAATGGCTACACGAGATTCTATAAATAAACGGTACTTGCAGCCTACATTCCGCGCCAGTCCTCTTTTTGGGGGGATGGCGGGCGCGTGGGCTATAATTAAATATACGAGGCCGCCTGATATATCCGGCCTCAGTGAATCCAGGTTGATCGTGAGAATGTGTAGGGGCTATGCCGCACATCATCGACGAAGCGGAGAGTCTGCTGCAAGAGCGCGGCTTTAAGATCACGCCGCAGCGCTCGCTGCTGCTGCGCGTGCTGGCCGCGCAATCGTCGCACCTGGACGTCGACGAAATCTACGCGCTGGCCCACGCCCAGGACGACAGCATCAGTTTAGCGACCGTCTACCGGGCGCTGAACCTGTTCGCGGAGTTGGGGTTGGTCGATCACCGCTACGTGGAACCGGACCACCGCCGCGAAGTTTTCCGGCTGGCCGATGGGCCGGAGCAGCATTACCTGACCTGTGTGCGCTGCGGGACGCGCGTGCTGATCCGCGCCGACCTGCTGAATCGCATGGTCAACGAACTGGTCCGGCGGAAGGGCGTCAGCGTGACCAGCGCGTGCGCGTGTTTTACCGGCTACTGTCCGGCCTGCACCGAGGCGCTGCGGCAGGCGGGCACGCCGCCGGAGTAAAATACCTCACCCCCGGCCATTTTTTCCCGCACGCGATCCCGTTGGCGAATTATTTGCGGGATGAACGAAGAGCGGCCTCACCCCCTGGCCCCCTCTCCATTCGAAATGGAGAGGGGGAAAATGGTTCAAACCCGCACGAACCCTCCCCCTTTCCCCATCAGAGATGGGGAAAGGGGGCCGGGGGGATAGGGGCCAATCCGTTCGCCAACGGTATCGCGTGCGGGGAGGAGATGTAGGGGAGGGGCCAATCAGCCAAACTCAAACCCCAGCCCTATCCCGTAAACGTCTCGAACTTGCGCGCATTGTAGATCGCCACCGCCGCCTGATCCGCCAGCGAGGTCAGCACGTTGAGGTGATGCTTACTGTAACGGCTGAGCGGTCGCTTGCTGTCCACGTAGAGCAGGCCGAGCACGTCTTCCTGGTGGAGCAGCGGAGCCGCCATGACGGTGCGCAGTTGCAGGTCCCGGATGCTCTGACGGCCCTTGTAATCCTCGTTGTGCTGCGCGTCGGCCAGAATAAGCGGTTCCAGGGTGGCGAGCGTATCCCGCACAATGCTCGACGAGATTGTCACGTCGGCCTCGGTAAGATAATCCCCGTTGTAAGACCGTCCCATTTTAAAACGCGGCGCGTTGTCCTCACCAATCAGCAGCAGGAAGGCGCGTTCGGCCTCGGCAAACGATAGCGCGCTGTCGAGCACCAGCGCCATGAGCGTCCGCACGTCGCGCTCGCTGTGCATGGCCTTCGTGACGCGCAGCAGCAGTTGCAGCGCCAACAACTCGAATTGTTCGCCCCGCTCGGTATCGCGGCGGCTCAGGTGATTGCGCACATCTTCCAATATCTTGTCGATATCGTCCAGGTGATCTTGTTTCCGTTGATCGTCCATTGTGTCGTTCTCCCAATAACCTACTTGCCTGGTGACTGGTTATTAGTTTCTGGTTTTTAGTGGGTGATGAGTCCTGGCGCGGCGCTTACCGGCCACGCCAAAACTCATCACGAAAAACTAACAACCAACAACTTTATCATTCCCCGCGCAGCGTCTGGCGGACCTTCTCGCGCAGGGTATCCAGCATCATCAATTCGCCGGTATCTTCATCACGATAATACCAGTGCATCCAGCCGTTGCACGACGGCGCGTTCTTCAGGTGCGCGCCGACCCGGTGAATCGAGCCGGTGACATCGCCGGACTGTATCCGCCCGTCTTCCAGGATCACGGCGGTTCGCTGCCCGGTCCGGCCCAGGCGCAGCCGCTGGCCGGGATGCAGATAACCGCGCTCCAACAGGGTCAGGAACGGCACGCGGCGGGGTTTTTCGCGCGAAGCCGTTTTCAGCAGCGGATGCGCGGCGGGCAGCGGGTCTACGGCAGCGATCCGCTGGCGGGCCGCCGTCACGTAAGTCTCGTCGCGCTCAATGCCGATCCAGCGCCGCCGCAGCCGTTTGGCAACCGCCGCCGTCGTCCCCGTGCCCATAAACGGATCAAGTACCACGTCGCCGGGTTGACTGCTGGCAATCAGTATACGCTGGAGCAGTTCCTCCGGTTTCTGGGTGGAATGCAGCTTTTGCCCATCGGTATTTCGCAGGCGCTCGGTCCCGCCGCACACCGGGATCGTCCACACACAGCCCAACTGCTTGCCGGGGAAAAAGTCGTTGAACTGTTTCATGGCGTGGTGGTTGAACGTGTAGGCGCTCTGCTCCGAATACTTGGCCCAGATCACGAATTCCACATCATTCTTGAACCGGGTCCCGCGAAAATTGGGCATGGCGTTGGGCTTGAACCACGTTACGGTATTGAGCAGCCAGAAACCCAGGTCTTGCAGAATGGTTCCCACGCGGAAAATGTTGTGATAGGTGCCGGAAATCCAGATCGTGGCGGTGTCCTTCATGACGTGGCGGACACCCGTTAACCACACCCGCGTAAAATGATCGTAGGCGTCGAACCCGTCGAACTGGTCCCACGCATCGTTCACCGCATCCACCAGGGTCATATTAGGTCGCCAGAGTTCGTGCTGAAGCTGCAAGTTATACGGCGGATCGGCGAACACTACGTCTACGCTGTTTTCGTCCAGCGCCGGGAGAATGCTCAGCGCGTCACCCTGGATGATCCGGTTCTGGAACATAACTACAACCCCTCGCGGGACAACTG